>JBAXPT010000039.1:0-12385 GCA_037132095.1 Actinomycetes bacterium | reverse complement strand
CTAATACCAGCACCTCACAGGAGACGATTTAGAGCAGAGCCTCGACCTCCTGCACCCCGCGCAGAACTGCACCATTCAACAAGTATGAAGGGGTACCGGTGATCCCGAGCATCATCGCTTCCTCCAAAGCATCAACAATGGCATCTAAGTAGCGCTGCTCAGTCATCTCGTTTAGAACCGTGATGGGGTCGAGCCCAACGTCGCTGATCAAGGTGCGAAGAACATCGCTGCGCCCTAGATCTAGCCCCTCTTCCCATGCAGCGGAGAAGAAGCGCTCGTGTATCTCCGCGTGCTTTCCGTGAGCCCTAGCAACCTCTGCGGCCAAGAGTGATGGGCGCGAGGTCCAGACTCGATCAGATGCTCGGAGCGTTAAGCCATCCTCTTCGGCAAGCGCTTTTAGAAATCCATGCTTACCGCGCGGGCGCTCGAGACCGCCGGCAGGGATCTCCGGGTGGAGCTCATAAGCCCTCCATACCACCTGATTACTCTCGCTACTCTGATCGCTGAGCGGGCGGGCCTTTAGAAGTCTCTTAAAACCAATGTAGGCAAACGGGCACGCGTAGTCGGACCAAGAAATGATTTTCAAGTTGAGGTCCCCGGTTCGCGTCTCGAGTCGTCCTCATAATCATCTCTTGACTCTTGGTCGTCATGCATGTTCGGGGCAGTCTCCGCAGAGGCTCCCTCATTTGCAGTGGCTTTATCTCCCCGCTCTCCACGCACACCCCGGCCGGCCCACGCGCCATGAGTTCGGAGCGAACCGATATACGTTGCAGCCGCGAACGCGAGGCCTAAACCGAGCGCAAAATAACCCTCACGTTCGGTTAATAGGTCGAGTAAAGCAACGGGGATCAAAGCCCCAACTACCCACGCCACCTGGAAGCGCGTCTCAAAACGAGCAAACGCTCTTCCACGTAAGTGCTCGGGTCCATCGCGCTGCAGAAGACTGTCGAATGCAATCCGCCCACACTGAGCAGAGAGCGCGATAACCAACACAAGCAGCAACGTCGAGAAACGCTCTGGGTACCGTGCGGCTATTAGAGCCATAAACGATCCAGCGATCAAGGTGGCTGAGAGTATTACCTCTTCTCGCGCCCTGCGTCGGGCAATCGGAGCAAGGAGTACACCAACAAATCCCCCAAGCGCACTCGCCGCCAACACCGCTCCAAAAAACCACTCTGCTTCGTTACTAGATCGGAGGTGGAATGCCAAAAAGAATGCAAGGAACCCAACAGAGCCGCGCATGATGGTCATCGCGCTGCCAGCAAAGATGATGCTCGGAGCGTGCAGTTCACCAACCTCTTCTTGGGTCTCAGGGGTAGTGGAGACCTTTGCCTTTGGGATTCGAAGTGCCAAAATCCCGCCAACTAGAAACATGATTGCCCCAAAACGCAGCGACCAAGACGAGCCGACTAACGCGATTATCCCTGCTCCAAGAACTCCTCCGGTTGTGCTCGCAACCACACCAATGAATGCAAGACGCGAGTTGGCATCGACTAGCGCTGCGTCTGATTTGACGACTGCGGGCACCAACGATGCTTTGGCGACTGTGTGCCCTTTCGCAAGTACCAATGCAACAAATGCCAGTGGGTAGAGAAAGAGTGTGTCGAGTCGCCCAGCCATCAGATAGCAGGTAAGTGCCCGCCCGAATAGGCCGATGGCCATCAGCGTTCGTCGCCCAGCCTTTGATCGGTCGAGTGCTGGGCCAATAATTGGGGCGACTACTGCAAACGGCGCCATCGTAAGTAGCAGGTAGAGCAGCACCTGAGAGCGCGACTTGTAGATGTCCTGACTGAAGAATATTGACCCGGCTAGAGAGACCATGAGAAGCGCATCGCCGAATGAACTGGCACCCTGGGCCACTGCAAGTCGTCCAAAATCATTAAGAGCGTAGGTTTTTGAGTCACGGTGAAGCACAGTGCTCTCCACGGTAGCCCTCATCTGGAGTATGGGCAGGTGCTACTTGGCCTCTTGTTCACCTTCTATCCACCGTACGGGGCACGTCTCGCTGCCAAACCGCAACATGGGTTGTTTAACCTTCTCTTCATGCGCTCGTGTGCCACCTCATTTAGGTTTGGCAACACGCCAGCGCAGCCCAGCGGAACTACCCCCCTTTCGCTGGACCGCCTGTCGGCCGGGGCGCCCAAGCCCTCGCGGCTCCCCGGCCCGACTCGCGGGGATACCCATGCAACATGGCAGCTCTAGCCCCTCTACGGGGGCCCAAATCTCGGATAGGTAGCATCAAGCCTATGGAGCCCGAGATCAACCCATCCACTAATAGCCAACGCCTTCTAAATCGAGAGCTCTCGTGGCTTGATTTCAACGAACGTGTACTTGCACTCGCCGAGGACTCGAACCGACCGTTACTCGAGCGAGCCAAGTTCCTAGCGATCTTCTCTACCAACCTCGACGAATTTTTTCAGGTCCGCGTATCTGGTCTTCGGGAGCAGATGCAGGCCGGTATACGAACTCGCTCCGCAGATGGAATGGACCCACTCGCTCAGTTACAGGCGATAAGACTGCGCGTCAACGAGTTGGTTAGCCGCCATTCGAGAGTCTTTACAGGCGAGATCGTTGATGCGTTATCCCGCGAGCAAATCCTCTTCCCGGAATGGGAGACCCTCGACGAACAAGACCGAGCCGAGTTAGAGGCGCTATTCCGGATACGCATTTACCCTGTACTCACTCCATTGGCAGTGGACCCGGCTCATCCCTTCCCCTTCATCTCGAACCTCTCACTCAACCTTGCTGTTACAGTCCACGATCCTGCGAGCGGCGAGCAGCAGTTCGCTCGTATCAAAATTCCATCAAACCTTCCAAGATTTATTGGCCTAAAAGATGGTCTTAGATTCATACCTATTGAAGAACTCATTTCGCGCCATCTCGCTGAACTCTTCTTCGGTATGCAGATCATTGGCTGCCAAGCATTTCGCGTCACGCGCGATGCCGACTTTGAGCTAGAGGATGAAGCAGCCGATCTAATTGAGGCCATTGAGAGCGTATTGGTCCAACGCAAGCGATCGGGCGATGTAGTGCGACTCGAAGTAGGCGCAGATATGCCTGCCGATGTGCTTGACATGCTCTGCCGCGAGCTTGAATTTTCCCTACATGAGGTAAATGTCGTCGATGGTCCGCTCGACCTATCGGGCCTCTCGACGATCTACAAACTTGATCGACCCGAACTGAAGGATGAGCCTTGGACTCCAATAACGCCTGCGGCGCTATTAAGAGCAGAGGGAACTCCTGACATATTTCGAACTCTCCGCAGCCGAGACGTCCTCGTGCACCACCCCTACGAATCTTTTGCCGGCTCGGTTGAGGCATTCGTTGAGCAGGCGGCACGTGATCCAAAGGTGCTCGCAATAAAGCAGACTCTTTATCGAGCAGGTGGGCCGGAGAGCACAATCGTCAACGCATTGGTTCGCGCCGCAGATGCCGGCAAACAAGTAGTCGCACTCGTAGAGCTAAAGGCCCGTTTCGACGAACAAACAAACGTAGATCGGGCTCGTGACCTAGAGGAGGCCGGCGTTCATGTCGTCTACGGACTCGTCGGCCTCAAGACTCACACCAAGGTCCTCCTCATAGTGCGCGAAGAGCCTGACGGGCTTCGTCGCTACTGCCATATAGGGACCGGCAACTACAACGCTGTCACCGCCGGCCTCTACGAAGACATTGGACTACTCACTGCAGACCCAGAGATTGGCGAGGACCTAACAGACCTCTTCAACCACCTAACTGGATATGCGCGTGGCAAGACATACCGCAAGTTGCTTGTTGCTCCCAATTCCCTACGCAGCGGAATGATCGAGCGAATTCGCTCTCAGGGATCGCTTGGGGCGAATGGCTACATCATGATGAAAATGAACAGTCTCGTGGACCCGGAGATCATTGATGAGTTGTATGCCGCGGCAACCGCTGGGGCCAAGATTGACTTAATTATTCGAGGAATCTGCTGCCTTCGCCCTGGGGTACCTGGCCTCTCAGAGGGTATTCGTGTTCGCTCTATCGTTGGAAGATTCTTGGAGCACTCGCGCATCTATAGATTCGGTGCTGACCCGACAAGTGCTGAGTACTTAATCGGATCTGCCGACATGATGCCTCGAAACCTTGATAGACGCGTTGAAGCAATCACACCAATAACCGACCCGCGCCTATGCGCGCGATTAGAAGAAATGCTCACTGTTGAACTCGACGACGACACCTTGGCATGGTCTCTTGGCCCAGATGGCGACTGGAGCAAAGTTCCAACTACCCGCGGTGTAGATACCCACGCAACACTCGGTCAAAGAACACGACAACGATCCCTTACGTCATGAAACCAACTCTCAACATCGTTAGGGCCGCAGGCGGAGTTGTACTGCGCGAGGTTTACGGAGTGACGCAAGTAGTTGTGGTTCATCGTCCGCGGTATAACGACTGGAGCCTCCCAAAGGGCAAGTCTGAGGACGGCGAGACTGACGAAGAGACCGCTACCAGAGAGGTTGAGGAAGAGACCGGATGGAAGGCCGAGATCGAATCCACGCTTCCTTCCTTTGAGTACACAGACCAAAAGGGGCGACCCAAGATCGTTATTTGGTTCTTAATGCGCGCGACCGTTGAGAGCGGCTTTACTCCAGATGAAGAAGTAGACGAAGTTCGCTGGTTGCCATTCGACGAAGCAGACCAGTTACTCACTTACAGCATGGACCGTGATCTGCTGGGTGGGCTTGAGCCATGAATATTGCTCACACCGTCTATGTAGTGCGCCACGCGCGAGCCGGAAGCAGGAGTTCTTGGGATGGGACCGACGATCGTCTACGCCCGCTAAACGGCCGAGGTCAACGCCAAGCACTTGCGCTAGCGACAGTACTTAGCCCGCTAGTTAAGACCGTCCACTCCAGCCCTTACCTTCGATGTGTTGAGACCGTAGCTCCTCTCGCAACAATTATCGGTGCCGATGTGGGCATCCTCGACTCTCTCTCCGAGGGAGAGTCTTGGAAGGATGCCCTCTCCTTAATTGAAGCAACAAGCGGCCCAACAGTTTTCTGCACGCATGGTGACGTTCTTGGAGATCTAATAAATGCTCTCGAGGAGCAAGGCGTAACAATCTCGGGATACGGAATAGAGAAAGCCTGCACTTGGTCGCTTACTGTCTCCAAAGGCTGCGTTGCTAGTGCAAGATACTCTCCCCCACCAGAGGTTTGATGAAACGCTCTTTGAACATTCTTGTTACAAATGATGATGGTGTTGAGTCTCCTGGGCTCGTCGCTCTTACGCGTGCTCTATTTGAGGCTGGGCACAGAATTACTATCGTTGCACCAAGTCGCGACTGGAGTGGTGCTGGTGCATCTATCGGCCCCATCCACCTAAACGAACCTATCCCGGTTACAAGTCATCTCTGGGAGGAGTTTGAGGGCGTAGACGTATACGCGATCGATCGACCACCAGCGACCGGAGTCTGGGCCGCTTGCCTTGGAGCGTTCGGAGAGATTCCCGATCTAATAGCATCCGGTATTAACCCCGGTGCTAATACCGGCCACCTCACACTCCACTCGGGGACCGTCGGGGCCGCCTTAACGGGCTCTGCTTTTGGAGTACCCGGAATCGCATTAAGCCTCGAGTGGGCAACAGCTGGCGAGTACCAGTGGGAGACCGCTGCGCGGTTTGCGCCGGCCGCTGCCGAGTGGGCGATGGAGGCAAGCGGCGAGCTCATGCCTGCTGTACTCAACGTCAACGTACCGAACCGTCTTTTTGCTGATGTATTAGGAGTACGTGAGGCGCAGTTGGCTCGCTACGGAGAGGTGTGGGTTAACAATGCCGATCACAGCGGTGGGGACCTGCGCCTCACATTCGAGGGAGGCGGGCGCGAACCAGACCCGGAGAGCGACGTTGCTTTAATCGGTGCCGGGTACGTGGCCGTCACCCCTCTCGTGGGCATTGCACGTGGCTCCCTCACCGGAGCGGCTGAGAGAGTCTCTGAAGCCCTTAGCATTTAGCTAAGCAAAATTCGCTTTAATCATGCCGAGTGAGAATTCGGATATCTCCTCGCGTATGATTTAGTCATCGAGAGAAAAATTCGTGCTCGCACCTAATCCAAACTGGAGAATATAAATGTCGCTCGAAGTAGGCCAAGTTGCACCTGATTTCACGCTCAAGGACCAAGCAGGTAATGACGTCAGCCTCAGCGACTACCGCGGCATGCAGCCTGTAGTAATCGTATTCTTCCCGTTTACATTTAGTGGCGTATGCCAAGGAGAACTCTGCGAGATTCGTGACGATCCTTCTACCTTTGAGAATGCTGGCGCTGCGGTAATGGCAATCTCCTGCGACACGCGCCATGCCCAGGGCGTATGGGCGGAGCGCGAGGGATTTAGCTTCCCTGTACTCGCAGATTTCTGGCCACACGGCGCGACTGCACAGGCTTATGGAGTCTTCAACGAGGTAGTCGGCTGCGCTAACCGTGCATCATTCATCGTAGACAAAGAAGGAAAGATCGCCGCTACCTTCGCTACAACAACGCTCTCCACTGCGCGCGCTCACGATGAGTACGGCAAAGCGCTAGCGAACCTGTAGCTCCTGCAAGATTTTAAATGAGTGGAGCGTGTGCGCGCTCGTAGCGGTATCCGACTCCACGCACGGTAAGAATGCGCTCGGGGGCCGCTGGGTCGTCCTCGATCTTGGATCGGAGTCGCTTGATGTGTACATCGAGAGTCTTGGTATCCCCGTAGTAGTTGGGCCCCCAGATTCGGTCTATGAGCACATCACGAGTCAGCACCCGCCCTGCGTTAATAAGTAGCAGCTCTAGTAGATCAAACTCCTTAAGAGGCAACTGGACCTGCTCCCCGCGCACTGATACCTCGTGTCGGGCGGCATCGAGCCTCACCTCGCCGACCTCAATTTGATCAGCGCGCTCGCCTTGCTCCTCTAGATCCCCTGGGAGTCGACGCAGAGCGGCTCTCACCCGAGCAATTAACTCTCTGAGCCTGAAGGGCTTGGTCACGTAGTCGTCTGCCCCGACCTCAAGCCCAACCACTGCATCAATCTCAGCGTTGCGCGCTGTAACCATGATGATGGGGACTCTCGAGGTCTTGCGAATCTCGCGACAGACATCTACGCCAGAGATTCTTGGGAGCATTACATCAAGGAGTATCAATGCGGGGCGAGAGGCAGCGAAACGCTCAAGCGCCTCTACGCCATCAGCCGCCGTATCAACAGCAAAACCCTCGCGCTGAAGCGCTACAGAGAGCGCATCTCTATACGAGGGCTCATCATCTACAACAAGAATTAGCTGGGGGTCAGCCATGGAGGTCTCCTAGGTTTGTTGAGGCTTCTTCGAACATTCGCATTGCACCAGCCGACTCGATTGGGATTCGAAACCTAAACTTTGATCCGATCCCCTCTGTCGACTCAACGGCTACCTCGCCGCCATGCGCCTGAGCGATGTGGCGGACAATCGATAGCCCCAAACCAGTTCCACCGGTAGCGCGACTGCGCGCGCGATCCACTCGATAAAAACGCTCAAATATGCGCTCGAGATCTCGTGATGGAATTCCGATACCCTCGTCGCATACAGCAATCTCAACGAGGTTGCTTGTCGTAGACGTATTGATCTCAACAGTGCTGCCGCGCTCTGAGTACTTCATAGCGTTATCTATGAGGTTTGTAATCGCCATCACTACTTGGCGACGATCACACCGAGCTGCCAATGTAGGGGAGATCGGCGAACTAACTAACTTGATGCCAAGCGCCTCAGCCCCTGGTCGGGAACGTTCGACAGATTGATCGACGATAAGCGTTAGAGGCACGAGATCTCGCTCAGGCATCTCCTGAGACTCAATGATGCTTAGGTCAAGAAGGTCGTCAATAATCTTTGCAAGCCGCTCTGCTTCACGCGCAATACGATCGGCAAGCTGCATCGTCACCGCTTCATCACCTCCAGCGGAGATCGTGTCCGCTAGCAGGCCTAGCGCACCCACCGGCGTCTTGAGTTCGTGGCTCACATTGGCGACAAAGTCTCTACGCACTTCATCAGTGCGCCTCGCATCGGTCATATCTCGAATTACAACCATTGCTCCAAGAATCTGGCCGGCCTCGACAAGGGGGTGTGCTGTAATGGAGAGAACTTCGCGAGGGGGGCCGTAGAGTTGGAGTTCGCGCGTTGAAGACTCTCCCCGGCAAGCATCGATAAGCATCTCTTCTAGAGCGGCCGCTGCGATCGCATCGGTATGGCGAGCCTCAAGAAAGCGATCCGCAGCGAGACTACGCATCACCTCGACGCCTCCATCGTCCACCACAACGACGGCGTCTGGGAGGAGCCTTATTGCTGCCACAAGACGCTGGAGGCCACCCTCTACTGGAGGTTGAAGTTCGCTCTGTTCAGCCCGGCGAAGTGTCATCCGAACCTCCCAGTGATATATCCCTCGGTGCGCGGGTCGCCCGGCTGTGTGAAGATTTTCTCAGTTCGGTCGAACTCCACAAGCCTGCCCGATCTAGCACCGTTGTCATCAACCTCTGTAGTTAAGAAGGCCGTCATGTCTGAGACTCGCGCTGCCTGCTGCATATTGTGGGTCACAATCACGATCGTGTAATCGCGTTTGAGTTCAACCATTAGATCTTCAATACGCGCTGTAGCGATTGGGTCAAGGGCAGAGCAGGGCTCGTCCATCAAGATCACATCGGGCTTTACAGCGAGAGCGCGCGCAATACAAAGGCGCTGCTGCTGACCCCCTGAGAGCGCAAAAGCACTCTTCTTTAGTTTGTCTTTTACCTCATCCCAGAGGGCCGCTCGAGTGAGTGCCTCCTCGACAGTTGCGGCTAGGTCGACCTTCATGCGATTAATACGCGGCCCATAAGCAACGTTGTCAAAGATTGATTTAGGGAATGGGTTGGGCTTTTGAAAGACCATTCCAATACGGCGACGAACCTCTGCAGCATCTACTTTCGAGTCGTATAGGTCTTCACCGTGGTAGTAAATCGTTCCCCCAACTCGAGCGCTCGGCACGAAGTCGTTCATCCGGTTAAAGCAACGAAGGAGCGTAGATTTACCGCAGCCAGATGGACCAATAATCGCTGTGATGTGTTGCTGCATGATCTCCATGCTCACGCCGGCTACCGCTAGATGATCGCCGTAGCTCACCTTCACATCCGAAGCCACAAACACAGCCTCTCTTTGAGCAGCTTCGCTCTCTTTCATTGCGTTCTCCACCCTATGGACGCTAGTGGCATGTACCTCAAGGTCTTGTGTGTCAGGCGAATCAGAGATGGTGCTCATATTTGATGCTTCCTAGCAAATATGGCCGAGACAGCCCGGGCGATCAATGTGAATATAAAGACGATCAAGAGAAGGGTTAATGCTGCACCCCATGCACGTTCCTGCGGCCCAGGGAAGACTTGCTGTGCATTCCTGAAGATCTGTACCGAAAGAGCGGTATTAGCTCCATGAAAAATATCTGTATTTACAGCGTTTACGGTGAGAATCGTAAATAGTAATGGAGCGGTCTCTCCTGCAGCTCGAGCCACTGCTAGGAGGACGCCACTTACGATTCCGGGAGCAGCAGCTGGCAGGACTATGCGGAATATGGTTCCGGCTCTCCTGCCCCCGAGCGCGTATGCAGATTGCCTCTGATCAATTGGGACCAGTCGCAGCATCTCCTCAGTAGATCGGATGATAACGGGGAGCATCAGGCAGGCAAGCGCTAGGGCTCCAGCAAATCCGGAGACGCCAAAGGCGAGTACCCAAGTTGTATAGATGAAGAGCCCCATCACAATCGATGGAACACCAGTCATTACCTCGGCAAGGAATCTGATGGCCTTTGTAATTCTGCGTTTCGCTCCATACTCGTTTAGGTAAATGCCCCCGAGTATTCCGAGAGGCACTGCCATAAGCATTGCGGCTCCAGTGATTAGGAGTGTTCCGACAATTGCTGGTCCCACACCTCCACCAGGAGAGCGCGTCACGATAGGTATGTCGTCAGTTAAGAAAGAAGCGCTCATTACCTTCATGCCGCGGGTAACTACGTATCCAATTACCAGTGTGAGTGGAACCACTATCGAGACAAATGCAACTACGAATAGTGCATGCGCCAGAAAGTTGATCGCCTGTCGTCTGCGGCCGGCCTTCGAGCGAGTAATTGAGTAACGAGGCTCTGCGCCTAAGTCAGGTGCTCCGTCCCTCAGATCAATAGTCGTCATACAGACTCAGCCCCGATGCGCCGCTCAGCGCGTGAAATAATCGTACGAGCAAATGCTGAGATTAAGAGTGTGATGACGAAGAGAAGTACCCCCATGCCGATTAATGCAGCCTGATAGGTGCCGGTCGACTCGCCGAATTGATTTGCTATTACTGCAGAGAGCGCATCGCCTGAGCTAAAGAGTCGTTGGGTGATCTGTGGTGAGGATCCGATCACAAGAGCAACCGCGATGGTCTCTCCGATCGCCCGTCCGAACCCGAGCAGTACCCCAGCGACTATCCCGCTGCGGCTAAACGGCAGGACCGATCCCCGAATCATCTCCCAATTAGTTGCGCCGAGCGCGTAAGCAGCGTCCTTCTGCGCACGTGGAACTGTTGCAAAAGTCTCTCTGGTGATCGAGGTAATAATCGGTGTAATCATTATTGCCAGGATCAGCCCGGCGGTGAAGAATGACCTACCGCTAATTGGGTCTCCGCTAAAAACGCTGCGAAGGACTGGTATCCCAGAGAACGCTGATGAAATATTTGTGTAGACCCCTGTGAGCGCTGGGGCCACAACCAGAATCCCCCAAAGCCCAAAAACAACCGATGGCACCGAGGATAAAAGGTCAATGAGCATCACGACCCCTGCGCGCAGTCGCTTAGGCACCATCTCGGTTACGAAGAGTGCAACCCCGATACTGACCGGTACCGCTATAAGAAGAGCAATCGCAGAGATGACGAGCGTTCCATAGGTAAATGCAAGCGTTCCAAATGCAGCGCCTGCAACGTCCCAAGTGCTTGAGGTGACGAAGGAGAGCCCCTCTTCGGCAAATGCTGGCCATGCGTTACGCGTTGTTGTTACGAGAATGAGCCCAAGAATCAGGAGTACCGCCCCAGCGGCCAAGGCCGCCGCGCTCCGGAATACCGCATCGGTTCTACGCCCAGGAGGGCTCTCACCCGCGAGAAGGGAGACGGACCCTGACCTCACCTCGTTATCAACAAGCGTCACTTAGAGCGCCTCAAGTTTTTAGCCGACCTTTACCATCTTGAGTTGTGCAATAGCTGCGCTCAAAATCTTGGCCGGGAGGCGAGCGAATCCTGAGTAAGCCGCGAGGTCCTGGCCATCAGTGAGCACGTACTTGACGAATCCCTTTACAGCATCGCCCTTTGCGGTATCTCCGTAAGTAGTTGAGACAAGCATGTACGTTGGAGCAGTAATGGCGTAAGAAGTTGCACCTTCCGCGTCAAGCGGGTCATAAGTTAGGTCGGCATTCAGAGTTGCCCCTGCAACTGCTGCAGATGCTCCCGAGAGGCTCGCCGCAACAAACTTGCCATCTTTGTTCTTGATCGCAGCTGAGCGGAGACCAGCAAAATCTGCGTCTGAGAAGTCAACGTACCCAATGGATCCCTGCGTCGACTCGATGATCTGAGCGACACCGGCGTTACCGTTTCCGGCCTGCTGACCTGCTGGCCAATTGACCACTTTGTCAGTCCCCAGAGTCCATGCAGTTGGTGCTGCTTTTGTCAGGTACTTCGTAAAGTTGGCAGTTGTCCCAGATCCATCTGCGCGGTGCACTACAACAATGTCAGTAGCGGGGAGCGTTACACCTTTATTCGTAGCGGAAATGAGTGGGTCGTTCCACTTCGAGATTGCGCCTCCAAAGATTCCAGCAACTGCCTCGGGGGTAAGGCGCAGAGTCTTCACGCCACTCAGGTTGAATGAAACCGTGATCGGTGCAGCGACCGTTGGGAAATAGAGAAAAGGCGTCTTAAATTTCGCAGCATCCTCGGGCTTCACAGTGCTGTCTGACCCTGCCCAATCAACGAGCCCAGCTGCGAGGTCTGTCTGTCCTTTACCAGAGCCTCCCCCTGCATACGTAACAGTCACATCAGGCTGTACCGTCTGAAACTTCGCTATGGCTGTCTCGTAGAACGCCTGTGGGAAGGTAGCGCCAGATCCGTTTAGGGTTGCGGCGCTTAACTTTGTGCCTGCCGTGGTGCTAGTAGGTGCGCCCTCATCGCTGCTGCCTCCGCCACACGCGCTGATTACAAGAACTAGAGCCGCTGCGCTCGCAGTGAGTGCGATTCGGCGAGAACCTCTGCGAGCAATTCCGGAGTTATTCATTTATACGTAAGCCTCTCGTTATAGTTAAAGAAGACCGAAGGCGATCTCCCCCTAATGCTGCAGGTACCGTAGGTAACTCGACTTTCCCATCCGTTACTCTTAGGTAAACAAAA
>JBAXPT010000038.1:0-12577 GCA_037132095.1 Actinomycetes bacterium | reverse complement strand
AACTCCTCCATTGCAGCTGGGATTGCCTCAGCAAGGCTCCAGAGTGATGGAACAGTCTCTCGACAAGCCATGAATCCAACGTCTACACGATCCATGTAGGAGAGCACCGTGATGTTGAGGCCTGCGCCATCGAAGACTGGCCCCATGGGGACGAGACTCACAACACGAGCACCTGCCATGTAGACCGGTACCGGCGGACCAGGAACATTAGAGACGACGAGGTTGTAGATCGGCCTCATACGCTCAGAGAATCGTCGATAGATGCGTATCCCGCTCGAGAGGATCGGGGCAGTCGCAACCTCTGCCCACTCGCCCAGGATCGTGCCACCTAGATCTCGTTGAGTCTGCTTTGCCAAGCCCATCGACTCTGCTACGAGAGCGAGACGCTTTACAGGGTCCGCCTGCTCCGCTGGCAAAGACGCGAACATCGCAGAGACGACATTCCCCATTACGCCCTTTTGATTCTTGGTACGCACATTCGTAGGGACTACTGCGACTAGTGGTTTATCAGGTAACGCATCAATACCGGTGAGGTAGATACGCAGCGCACCAGAGACCACGGCCAGCACTACATCATTCACGGTCAGCCCAAAGGCGTCCTTGACGACCTTCACATCGGCGAGAGAGACCGTGCTGAATGCAACCTTGCGGTGAGGGGTAATCGCTGAATTCCAAGGGAGCCGCGGCGCCGTAAATGGAGCGGCCGCTCCGGTCATTGAACCATCCAAGGCGCTCTGCCCCAAGCGAATAAGCCCTTTTCCGAGGTTCAGACCTGCCTTCGCTATCTGCTCGGGGCGCCTAGCGATGGAGACAACTGAACCAAGAATCATCTCAAGATCGGTTGGCACGCGATCGGGGCGCCACGCAGTTAGTTCTTCCTCGGCTGCAAGCGGTGTTGGCTCGAGATCAACTAGTTGGGCAAGGACATCTACCCCTGATGCTCCATCAATCGCAGAGTGATGCATCTTTGCGACTAACGCAACATTCCCGTCAGCCAAGCCCTCTACGATCCAGAATTGCCAAAGCGGACGAGTTCGGTCTAATTGACGTGACGAAATCTCACCGACGAGTGATGCGAGTTCGCGCTCACCACCGGGGGCAATGACTGCAACCTGACGAACGTGGTACTCAAGATCAAAATCGGGGTCCTCCACCCAAAGCGGATGGTGAAGATTGAATGGAACCTCAACTAGGCGGCGCCTAAATGGAGGGATACGCGAGAGGCGCTCCCCCACGAGGAGACGCATTGTGCGAGCGTTGAATCCTCCAGGTACATCGCTAGGGTCGAGTATGGCGACGGCCATGACGTGCATGTGATCAACCGGGCCCTCGAGAGAGAGAAATGCTGCATCTAGACCACTGAGTCGCTCCATGTCGCTAAGAGTACCTGTCGCAGAGCGATCAGTGCCTCCCGGGCCTCGGTTAGCGAGTATTCGTGGCCGCTAATCCCCTTCGCTTGGGCGCCCTCGACCCCGCTTTACATCTCCGCGCCGGCGCTTATCGTCGACCCTTGCACGCTTGGCTCCAACCCCGGGCTTCGTTGCACGCCTCGGGGCATCCTGGCGCAGGGCCTCAGCAAGGCGCTCCCCCATTCTGGCTAGCGCAATCTCTCGATTCCGAGCCTGAGAACGGGTATCCCCGGCGCTTACCCTCACAACGGCCCCAAGCTTCTCAATAAGCCTTGCACGCTGCCTTGGGCCTAGAGAGATGGAGGACTCAACGTCAAATGAGAGCTCAACGCGAGACCGGGTCACGTTTGCATGCTGCCCACCAGGCCCTCCAGAGGTTGTTACCCTCCAAATCAGGTCACTGGGAACGATTACAAGGGTTGGGCTGACCCGAAGTCGAGCGTCGTCACCATTCATTCCTTGACCGTAACCGTCAGCAAGGCCTTCACGCAGACATCCCCGATCAAGGGTCGCGACAGGACAGGGTCGTTCGCGCTTAGGGTGCGGTTTGACAATGACGCCGTTACTGCTTACGGTCACATCCCAGCGGGGCATCCTCGGATACCAAGCAAGGGTATTGAATCTCAAGTACGTAATTAGTTCGTTCTCGTTAAAGCACTAAATAAATAGCAATACGAAACCATTTACGACCAAACTTCAATTCATCGGGGCTCAGCCCATCGACTACTTCACGGGGGGAAACGTGCGGAAAGTCCAGCACACCAATCGAAACCGCGGCATTAAAATTGCTGCCTCATTAGCAATCGTCGCAATGTTCGCTACAGCATGTGGCGGCGGCGACAAGGACAACGGCGGCAGCTCAAACGGTGGCGGCACTCCCGTAGCCGGCGGAGTGATCACCTACGGCGTCGAGGGCAAGACCACACAGTTCTGCCCGCCCAAGACCCAGGCCGCAATCTCGGGCATCATGATCATGCAGTCGATGTATGACACGCTCGCTGAGCCCACCAATGATGGACGCGCGGTTCCTTACCTCGCTAAGACCATCACGCCCAACGATGACTCCAGTGTCTGGACAATCGGACTGCGTGAAGGGGTCACCTTCCACGATGGAACCCCAGTCGACGCTGCAGCCGTAGCCCAGAACATCACCGCATGGACAAAAGGCCTGCTTCTGCAGTTCGTATTCTCCAACATCGCTACGGTGACTGTTACGGATCCTTTGACAGTTACGGTCGCAATGAAGAAGCCGTGGGTTGCATTCCCTTGGTACCTCTGGACTACAGGGCGTACGGGAATTGCTGCACCAGCGCAGCTCGATTCTCCAGACTGCGACACGAAACTCATCGGATCAGGGCCATTCAAGCTCAAGAGCTTTGACCCAGCATCAGGCGATGTATCGGTAGTCAAGAACGCCAGCTACTGGCGCAAGGGTTACCCACTACTTGATGGAATCAACTGGAAAGTCCAGGGCGACTCTATTCAGCGCATGAACGGACTCGAGGGCGGACAGTTCGATGTCATCCACACCTCGGGCGGAAAAGACCGCAAGACTGTTGAGAGCTTCGGCGCCAACATCACTGCTGAGCCCGCTGGTAACCGTGAGATCAGTCAGGTTCTAATCAACTTGACTCGACCTCCATTCAATGACCCCAATGCCCGCCTAGCACTTGCGCTCTCACAGGATCGCGATGCACTAGCGGCTATTGGTGCAGGACCAGGCACCACCAAGGCATACCAAGTAGTTGACTCAAAGGTCCTCGGCCACATCAAAGACCCGGCTGGATACCCGAAGGGCCAAGACATTCCTAAGGCCAAGAAACTAGTTGCCGAGTACAAGGCAGCTCACGGAGGCAAGTTCGAACTGAACCTGCAATCAACCTTCGACCCGACTACCCAGGCACTAGCGGCAGAGATTAAGCGTGAGGCCGCAATTGTGGGTATCACGGTCAATCTTCCTGCCCCAGTTGACCAGGCAGCGATCATCAACCAAGCCCTCGGTGGCGCTGTAGATGCATTTGCTTGGCGCAACTATCCAGGTGCGGACCCAGACACTCTCTACGTTTGGTTCCACTCTGGATCACCGGTCAACTTTGGGAAGATTAACGACCCAATCATCGACAAGGCTCTTGACGATGGACGCTCAGAGCTCGACCCCGCAAAGCGCAAGGTCGCCTATGAGACGTTTGTAAGCCAGATGTCCTCAGAGATAACGACACTCTGGGGTTGGTACACGAATTGGTTCATTGGCTCCAATGACAAGGTCACTGGAATCCTCGGACCGAACCTGCCCGACGAGTCTGGCAAGCCCGGAAAAGACAAGCCAGCAGCTGTCTTCGCTGGATACCACCAGTTACTTGGCATCTCAAAGACCAAGTAACTAAAAAGTAGTTACGTAACAGATGACGAAAACCACCTATAGGACGAGCCGGAAGCGAACGGAGGGGACTGCGTGCTTCGCACTTTCACTCTAAAATTCCTCCGGCTCGTTCTGGTGGTCCTCGTCGTAACATTCATCACCTTTGGGCTAACCAAGCTCCAGCCTGGCGACCCGGTCTCTAAGATCATCCCCTTTGGGACAGCCCAGCAAAAAGCCGCTCTTACCCAAGACCTCGGCCTCAATCAGCCGATCTATCAGCAGTACGGGAAATGGTTAGGCAACTTTCTCCAAGGCGATTTTGGAAAGTACTACGACTCCAAACAGTCTGTGAACACAGTTATCAAGACCTCTCTGCCGGTCTCCCTCGAGCTAATGCTCTACGCGCAGTTCTTTGCGCTTCTCATAGCGATCCCCCTCGGCGTTACCACTGCATATCGCGCCGGGAGTAAATATGATCGTGGCGCTAACGCGACAATGTTCGCTCTCCTCGCTCTCCCGAATTTCGTTGTGGCTCTCCTTCTTGCGATTTATGTAGGCGCCAAGTGGCAGATACTCCCGACGCAGTCAAACGTGATTCCATTTCCGCTTAATCCGCTCGATAACTGGACCTACATGCTCATGCCGGTTGTGGCATTGACCCTTGGTCAGATTGCTGTCTACATGCGCTTGCTGCGATCGGACATGATCGCAACCCTTCAAGAAGACTTCATTACCACTGCAAAGGCCAAGGGCATCCCCACGCGCCGTATTCTTTGGCGCCATGCCCTTCGCCCCTCAAGCCTTACGCTCCTAACCGTCGCTGGCCTCAACGTTGGTGCGCTCATTGGTGGGGCAATCGTTGTAGAGAACGTCTTTGGGGTCCCTGGCCTTGGCAAGAGAATTACTGAAGCGATTTTGGCGAAGCAGTATCCAGCACTGCAGTCATACGTCGCGATCATTGCGATTCTCTACGTGACCATCAACTTCGCCATCGACATCCTCTACTCGGTCCTAGACCCACGAATTCGAAATGCGAGATCCGTTGCCTGATCACGGCGAAGAACTAATCCACTTAATGCACGACAGTGAGGCTCGGAGTGACGTCCCAGCTGACTCCGTTACACAGCACTTTGCAGCGGTCTCAGCGGGAACTGTCAAGGCCAAGAAAAAAGGCCTCACAATTGGGGCGTGGATAGCCGTAGGTTGGATGACACTGCTCATTCTCGCAGCGATTCTTGCTCCGGTGTTACCAATACCTGATCCAATTAACGACGCCAATCCACTCAAGGCAGCACAGGGCCCAACTCTTAATCATATTTTTGGCCTTGATGGGAACGGTCGTGATGTCTTTTCTAGAATCATCTGGGGTGCTCGAAATAGCCTATTTATTGCCTTCGCCGCCGTTATTACTGGTTTCATAATCGGCGGAGCCTTAGGGCTCATATCGGGGTATTTCAAAGGACGCGTCGGAGGAGTACTCGGTGCATTAACCGACATACTTTTGGCGTTCCCACAATTGGTACTCGCTCTTGCAGTGGTCTCATTCTTGGGGCGAACCGTGTTTAATGTGACGATGGCATTAGCGATTGTCTCTATTCCAATTCTTGCTCGGATTACAAGGGCATCGACTCTTTCTTGGTCTGAGCGTGATTTTGTAACGGCAGCCCGGGCACAAGGCGCTGGCCATATCCGGACAATGCTGCGAGAGATACTCCCGAATGTTCTCCCCGCAATGCTCTCTATTGCCCTTCTTGGTATTGCAGTTGCAATTGTTGCTGAGGCAAGCCTCTCGTTGGTTGGTGCTGGCGTTAAACCAGATGTAACAACCTGGGGAAATGTCATCTTCTCAGGTCAGGCGTATATACGAGATGCCCCATCGATGGTCCTCTTTCCTTCGATGGTGATCTTCTTCACCGTCTACGCACTCAACTATTTGGGTGATGTATTAAGGGCTACCTTTGACGTTAGAGAGAGTGCACTGTGAGCGCTGCGAGTTTTGCGGAATCATCTGCTGCTACCCCAGCGAGCGACGCTCCGTTGTTGGTAGTAGATAACCTCAAGACCTATTTCAAGACAGACCGAGGACTCGTTCGAGCTGTTGATGGAGTCTCTTTCACACTCGAACGCGGTCGCACTCTAGGCGTTGTTGGCGAGTCTGGTTCTGGCAAGACAGTTCTGTCCCGCTCCATCATGGGCCTCCTGCCCAAGCGTGATGTCGAGCGAAGCGGATCGGTAAAGTTTGAGGGCGTTGAGTTAGTTGGAGCGGATGCCTCACTTATGGCGCAATACTGGGGCGACCAGATGGCGATGGTTTTCCAAGACCCAATGACCTCCCTGAATCCAGTGATGCGCGTCGGCAAGCAGATCACTGAGGGGCTTCGCCAGCACCTCGACATCTCTAAAGACCACGCCAACCAGACCGCTCTCGCTCTGCTCTCATCGGTTGGAATACCCGAGCCTGAGCGACGTCTTCGCCAGTATCCCCACGAGATGTCAGGCGGAATGCGTCAACGCGTAATGATCGCTATCGCAATTGCTTGCGGCCCGAAACTTCTCTTCGCAGATGAACCAACAACTGCGCTTGATGTAACGGTACAGGCCCAGATCCTTGACCTCCTTCAGACTCAGCAACGTGACCGCTACATGGCAATGATTCTCGTCACACATGACCTCGGCGTGGTTGCCGGGCGCACCGACGAGATTGCTGTTATGTATGCCGGAAAGATCGTAGAGAAGGCCCCCACAAAGGTTCTCTTCTCTAATCTGCGCCATCCCTATACCGAGGCTCTCTTGTCGTCGATCCCCAAGATCAGCGACCCGAGCCACACCCGCTTGAAGACCATCGGCGGGCGACCACCAAACCTCATCAATCCTCCGACCGGCTGCAAGTTCAGTCCGCGTTGTGCATATGCCACTGATAAATGCCGCACAGAAGAACCACCACTCTCCGATCCAGACTCTGACGGTCACCAATTCAGTTGCTGGTTCCCCGTGGAGTTAAGCGCCAAACAGACTTCAGGGGTGCGCTGATATGGCTGGTACAGGAAAAGCACATCTCTCACAGGGCGAGACCGTCCTGCGCATTGAAGACTTATTTGTTGAGTTCCCTGTAGGGCGCTCAGGGCTCAAGGTGAGTGCCGTTGCCGGAATCAGTATCGATGTTCGCGAGGGCGAGACACTTGGACTCGTTGGAGAGTCCGGATGCGGGAAATCCACACTCGGCAAGGCGATCATGCAGATCGTTAGAGCCAACTCTGGTCATGTCATGTTCGGAGATATAGACCTAATGACGCTCCAGGGCGAGGAACTGCGCCAGACGCGGCCTCGACTTCAGATGATCTTCCAAGACCCCATCTCATCGCTTAACCCGCGGCGTCGCGTAGGAAAGATCGTGCGCGAGGGTCTCGATATCTGGAAGATCGGCGACGAGGCAAGCCGCCAGGCCAAGGTGCTTGAGGTCTTAGAGGTTGTAGGCATCGACGCAGAGGCAGCGATTGGTCGTAGGCCACATGAGTTCTCTGGCGGTCAGTGCCAGCGCATCTCAATTGCTCGCGCTGTTGCCACCGAGCCACGCGTGATCATCTGCGATGAGCCTGTCTCCGCACTCGACGTATCGGTACAAGCACAGATTCTAAACCTCCTTGAGGACATGAAGGCCCGCTACGGATTAACTCTCGTATTCATCGCTCACGACCTTGCAGTCGTTAAGAACATCAGCGACCGCGTTGCGGTTATGTACCTCGGAAAACTCTGCGAGATCGCTACACCCGATGACCTCTACGCATCGCCTGCTCATCCGTATACCGCTGCGCTTCTCAGCGCGATTCCGGTTGCGGACCCTGAGGTAAACCCAACGCTTCGCGGCGGCGTCGGAGGAGAGATCCCCTCCCCTCTTGCCCCTCCATCTGGCTGCAGATTCCGCACGCGTTGCCCATTGGCAACGGAGAAGTGCGCAGAAGAGGAGCCACAGATCCAAGAGATTCGACCGAATCACTTCGTGGCGTGCCACTTCCCTCTCGCCGAGGGTCAAGAACTACCTGCCCTTGAGGCAAATATCGCTTAAGTCGCTCTATTTCGCTTTACGCGCTGAGCGAGCCATCGCAGCGTCAAGCATCGGTCTAAGCAGTCCGGCGATGCGCACCAATAGAGCGGATTGAAGATCAAGAGTAATTGCTACTCGATCCTTCTCAATCCCCTTGACGATTGAGGTTGCAACATCGCCTGCTGTTCGTAACTTGATTCCCGCTGAGATAGCTGCAGTCTCTCGAGGCTTCAGAAGGTTCTCAGCCTCGAATCCCGGCGTATCCGTATCTGGTGGATACGCGCATAGAACCTTCACGCCATGGCTGCGCATCTCAGCACGCAGTGACTCAAGCAATCCGCGGACTGCAAACTTTGAGGCGCCGTAAGCGGAGTACCCAAATACGCCAATCAATCCGGCTACCGACGAGACCCCGACGATGGTTCCGGATCCCCTCTCGACCATCGAAGGAAGCACTGCTCTTATCGCATTCAATGTTCCGAAGTAATCAAGCTCCATTTGATCTCGAAATACCTGATCACCTAATTCAAGGAAGTAGCCAGGGTGCGCTGCACCGGCGCAGGTAATTAGGAGGTCACATGGGCCAGATTCCTCGACGATCAGATCAACCGCTAATTTAAGCGCCGCTACATCAGTGACATCTGCAGAGGCGGTTCGCACTCCGTCAATCTGAGCCTCAAGCTGAGCGAGTTTCTCGGGATCTCTCGCGATTACTGAGACGCTGCATCCTCGCGCTCGAAGTTGCTTCGCAACCTCTAGCCCAATCCCGGATGATCCTCCGGTAATTATCGCGTGTGATCCAGGAAAAGCGAACCTAGAGCGGCTCACTTGGGACCGATCATCTCCTCGGGCTTAAGCGCCGCATCGAACTCTTCGCCTGTGAGGAAACCTAACGATACTGCTGCCTCTCGAAGGTTCGTGCCTTCTTTATGTGCCTTCTTTGCGATGAGTGCCGACTTGTCATACCCAATGACTGGGTTGAGAGCGGTGACAAGCATCAGCGAGTCGCGCACGTGCTTTGCGATCTGCTCTCGGTTCGGCTCAATACCAACAACGCAGAACTCCATGAAGTTTCTGCATGCATCGGTGAGGAGGTCCACAGAGTGTAGGAAGTTGAAGATCATCACAGGCTTGAAAACATTTAGTTCGAAGTTGCCCATGGATCCTGCAACTCCAATAGCGGTGTCGTTACCTATGACTTGAACGCAGACCATTGTTAGAGCCTCGGACTGAGTTGGGTTTACCTTCCCAGGCATGATCGAGGATCCGGGCTCGTTCTCCGGGAGCTGCAACTCGCCGATTCCGGCACGCGGCCCCGAGCCAAGCCAACGCACATCATTCGCTATCTTCATAAGTGAAACCGCAAGTGTGCGGATCGCTCCACTCGCAAAAACAATGTCATCATGTGCTGCAAGTGCTGCAAACTTGTTAGGTGCCGATGCAAACGGGAGGCCAGTCAGGCGGGCAATCTCGGCAGCAGAGCGATCTGCAAACTCCGGGTGAGTATTGATTCCGGTACCTACTGCCGTGCCGCCGAGCGCAAGAAGCAGCAACGCCGGCATTGCTTGATCAATACGCTTTAAATCTGCGTCCAATTGAGCAACGTAGCCACTGAACTCTTGACCGAGAGTAAGAGGAACTGCATCTTGGAGATGAGTGCGCCCGATCTTGACAATGTCTGCAAACTCTTTTGACTTCTCATCGAGAGCATTGCGCAACGCAGTAACCGAAGGTACGAGGCGAGCGGTTACCTCTTGATAGGCAGCGATGTTCATCGCCGTCGGGAACGTGTCATTCGATGACTGCGACATGTTCACGTCATCATTAGGGTGAACCGGCGCCTTCGAGCCCATCTCGCCACCCGCCATCTCAATAGCGCGGTTCGAGATGACTTCATTGACGTTCATGTTGGTCTGCGTACCGGAACCAGTCTGCCAAACGAAGAGCGGAAAATGGTCGCTAAGTATCCCTGCGACTACCTCATCCGCGGCAGCATTGATTAGCGCAGCCTTCTCGTCACTAAGTTTCCCGAGGTCTTTATTGACTGTCGCGGCTGCTCCCTTGAGAAGCCCCATTGCGCGAATTACTGCGGTAGGCATACGGTCCTCCGCTACAGAGAAATGGTGCAGCGAACGCTCGGTCTGGGCACCCCAGTAGCGATCACTTGCGACCTCGATTGGACCCATCGAGTCGCTCTCAGTACGGGTCGTAGCTGCGCCTTGCTTGGTTGAGTCGGCTGCCATCGTTCTCCTCGCATGCTCCATTAAGGCTGGAGCATGCTCTCTCTGATCAGTGGGCCCAGCGCCCCTGACTCTATGAACCCTGCGACGGTAGCAAGACTCCCCTACAGCGTGCCCACCGAGACCCTCTCTTAAGCAAGATCACGGCAAGATCAAGTAGATCAATCGCCGAGACCTCGCACGTGGCGAATTAGATTCTGAGTCAGTGATAGCGGCCTACTCCAGAGGCGGGCTATAGAGAACAAGTCTGAGAGGCAGAGATGGCGCATAGCGGCGACGCAGTAAGCGACCTTGGCGCCACAGAGAGCACTAACGCCGGAGGCAAAACTAGTGAGGTCTACGCCCTAAGCGATGCGTACGTCTCCGAGTATGCAGCACTAGACCCGACAGGTGCGACCGCTGTAGGGATAGACGACCACCCAACGGCCCTTACCGACTACTCCCCAGAGGCGCTCGAGGAGCGTGCAAATCTCGCTAGGTCGGCACTTGCAGCATTACAACGGATCGAGACCACACAGACCCGAGAGCGCATCGCTAGCGCATTTATGCAGGAGCGTCTCAGCGTAGGGCTCTCTTTAGAGAGTCTTGGGGAGCAGTATCGAGAACTCAACGTGCTTGGCGGGCCAATTCAGGCGACGCGAGAAGTATTCGACCTCATGCCCCGCGAGAATGAAAACGACTGGGATCAGATCTCAGTTCGAATGTCTGGCGTAGCAGCATCACTAGCTTCGGTGCGCAAGAGCCTTGAGAGCGGGGTTCAACGACGCCTACTTGCTCCTTCGCGTCAAGTCGAGGGCGTCGCACGACAGTGCGCCGCATGGTCAGGGAATACCGGGCTCCAACCATTCTTCATCTCAGTTGCATCCGAATTTGATAGCAGCAACATCGAATCCAAATCTCTCAGCAGTTCATTAAAGAAGAATGCAGAGAGCGCCACACAAGCCTACGCAGAGATGGCAGATTTTCTCTCCGAGAAATATCTCCCCGCATCTACGCCAGTAGACGGAGTAGGGCGCGAGCGATACGCGGCCTTTTCACGCCTCTACAACGGAGCGGAGCTTGATCTAGATGAGGCCTACGAATGGGGCTGGGCAGAGCTAGAGAGAATTGAAGAGCAGATGGCGATCGTCGCAGAGCGCATCCTCCCCGGCGCTGGGCTCAGCGAGGTCGTTGAGTTGCTCGAGACCGACCCGAGCCGCTCAATTGAAGGTCCAGATGCATTTAGGGGATGGCTGCAAGAGCTCCTCGACAAGACAATCTCAGATCTAAATGAGACGCACTTTGATATCCCCGAGCGGGTTCAGCGAGTCGAGGCCATGATCGCGCCTCCCGGTGGCGGAGCAGCGATGTATTACACCGGCCCGTCTGAAGATTTCTCTCGCCCCGGGCGTACTTGGTACCCAACTCAGGGTCATACTCGTTTCCCTCTATGGGGTGAGGTCTCAACTTGCTACCACGAAGGCGTTCCGGGTCATCACCTTCAGATTGCCCAGGTTGTGCACCTTGGCGAGAGCTTGACCCGTTTCCAGCGCACGCTTGGTTGGAACTCTGGGCACGGCGAAGGATGGGCACTCTACGCCGAGAGACTTATGGGAGAACTCGGTTACCTAGACGTACCCGATTACGAGTTCGGAATGCTGCGCGCTCATGCACTGCGCGCAGTGCGAGTAATCGTCGATATTGGAATGCATCTTGGATTACGGATTCCAAGTACAGAGAACGAGTTTGCTGGAGATGTCTGGACTCCTCAAATTGGGCTTGCATTTGCAATCAAGCGGAGTCGTTTCCCGAGCGAGATGATGTCCTTCGAGATTGATAGATATCTTGGGCTCCCAGGACAAGCCATCTCATACAAGATCGGTGAGAGGGTCTGGCTCGAGGCTAGGGAGGCCTCGAAGAAGCAGCTCGGTGCCGAGTTTGATTTAAAGGCATGGCATGCGTTCGCACTTGACCTCGGGCCTCTTGGCCTAGACCTCCTTAAACAAGAGCTCGGAGAGTCTCGACCCACCCGATAAATAAATCTTTGAAATATTTCTCGAAATCACGCCGAAATAACCTGTAGACCCGCTTCACTGTCACACCCCCTTGTTACTCTCGAACATATGTTCGACCGATTGAATCACGTCACCACAGAACTCCAGACCTTCATCTCCTCCCTCGAGGTTGATTGCGTTGATGCTGCCGGCGCTCGCCGCTTGGTGGAGATCGCCGAGCGAGTTCGCAGGGCTGGCGATTCTCTGCGCACTGTGGCAGTCGGCCAAGTAGAGCGCACTAACGCTTGGAAGGGTGAAGGCGCCAAGAGTATCTCGGAGTGGCTCTCGAAGGAGACCGACTGTGCGCACTACGAAGCCCAGTCTGTGGTGGTGCTCGCTAATCAACTGCAGCACCTGCCTGTGACGACTGCAGCGTTGCTCTCAGGGGATCTGTCGGGCACACAGGCTGTAGAGGTAGCCCGCGGTGCGATCGTTGCGCCGAATACCGAGACACAACTCTTGAACCTCTCAAAACACGCGACCGTGCGCGATCT
>JBAXPT010000037.1:0-12597 GCA_037132095.1 Actinomycetes bacterium | reverse complement strand
GCTGATGTTCAGATTCGCTATGGATTAAGGGTCTTTGAGCCATCGGTACCGAGATCTGTACGTTTCGCCGAGGCGCCTGCCGCGGGGCGTTCAATTATCGATCACGCTCCGTCATCAGTTGGTGCGGCTGCATATAACGAGATCGCACACACAATCGCAGTTGAGGCCGGAATCATCACCCCTGCCCCTGAGCACTCAGATGTCCCTGACCATTCAGATGCCGGAGGCGTTGTACAGATATGAATGATTCACCGCGGGCTCCGCTCTTCTCCGCAGCACAACGTCGAGCGGGCACACTCGTTGTTGAGTGCGAACGCTGCAACGGGCGGGTGCGCGTCAACTACCTAGAGTTCGCTCGCCTTCACGCTCCACTCTGGGCATGGGCACCGTGGAGGCTCCACAGTCGCTGGATGAACTGCCCTGCTTGTGGACATCGCACGTGGCTCGCCGCTCACTGGTTCGACTAACCAGCGAACTGCTCTAAGCCGCGCTCATACGCCAGCGGCAGCGTTGAATCCCTCGATGGCCTCGCAGGATTCTAGGTATTCATTTACCCAACGCTCTATTACCGCGGCGGAACGCTCGACGCGCTCGAACTGACCAACGACCTGGCCCACCGGGTTGAAGGCAACATCGACGGTCTGGTCGGGCCAGCGGTGCGTCGCCGCAACCGCCACACCTGAGACCATGTACTGAAGCGGCATGCCGAGAGGATCGGGGGAAGTCGGGTCATCCCATGCATCGGTCCATTCATTTCGGAGCATGCGGCACGGCTTGCCGGTAAACGAACGCGACCTGACTGTGTCGCGAGACGATGCATCAATGTACGCCTGCTGCTGAACCGGAGTGTTCTCCGCCTCCTCAACCATTAGCCACTGCGAACCAGACCATGCGCCCTGACACCCCAGCGCAAGTGCCGCCGCTATCTGATAGCCGCTCCCGATTCCACCGGCTGCGAGTACTGGACGCGGCGCAACCGCCTTGACGACCTGTGGCCAGAGAACCATCGAGCCCACCTCTCCGCAGTGACCGCCGCCCTCTCCACCCTGGGCGATGATGATGTCAACATCTGCAGCGGCGTGCTTCAACGCCTGATAAGGCGAGCCGCAGAGCGCTGCGACCTTGCGGCCAGCAGCGTGGATCCTCTCAATCATGTCCGTAGGTGGGGTTCCAAGCGCGTTCGCTATGAGTGTCATCTTCGGGTGATTGAGCGCTACATCAACTTGAGGCGATGCGGTGGTCTCGGTCCATCCAAGTAGCTGGAGAGTGTTGTCATCCTCGCCCTCTGGCAACGGGACTCCGTGGTCGAGCATGAGCTTGCGAGCAAAGTCAAGATGCTGCTGAGGGACCATGTCCTGAAGCATCTTTGTTAGATCTTCAGCCGACATATCGGCATCCATGCCCTCGTATTTATTCGGGATCACGATATCGACGCCATAAGGGTGGTCGCCGATGTGCTCATCGATCCAGTTCAGTTCGATCTCGAGCTGCTCGGGAGAGAAGCCCACTGCACCGAGGACACCAAAACCGCCGGCCTTTGATACAGCCACAACCACATCGCGGCAGTGTGTGAACGCAAAAATTGGGAACTCGATACCAAGGTCGTTACAGAGTTGGGTGCGCATTAGTTAGGCCCTTCCGGTTTTATGTGTTGATGTTTTTATGTGTTGACGTTTTATATGTTGACGGTTTTATGTATTGACGTTCTAAATATTGCTGCTAAATCTGCGGATCAGGTCTCCAGTACTACGCGAGTGCCCTCGAGACTCCCCGCGTTGCGCCAGTCGTCGAGGAGCGCAGCGTAGGCCATGAGCGACCCAGGGTAAACAGCGCCACGCGCTGCGAGCATTGTCTTTCCGCCCTCGCTGTTCCCATAACTCGGAGTACATGTTTTGTTGTATTGGGCAATCGCTCCAGAGCGCTTCCAGAGAGTCTGGAGCCACTCGTCCTCGGCCTCCACTGTCGCCTCAATCGATGCAATGCCTTGACTGCGGCAGTTCTCGATCAGCCAAGTGATGTGGTTCGTTGACTCAGAGAGGAAGTGCACAAAGTTGAGCCCAAATCCTGCCTGAATGAAACTCACGACGAAGAGATTTGGAAACTCTGCAGTAATGACTCCGTGCAGCGAATGCGTGCCGTCATGCCACCGCTCGCTTAATAGAACCCCATCACGCCCGACTGGATCGAAGCCGAGCCGATCAACAAGACCGGTCGTAACCTCGAACCCTGATGCGAAGATGAGCAGGTCTAGTGGTACCTCTTTACCATCGACAATCGGTCCTGCGGCCGACATCTCACGCACACCGCGTCCATCTGTATCAACGAGATGCACATTGGGAAGATTGAATGACTGCAGGTATTCGTCGTGGAAGCAGAGGCGCTTGCAGTGCTTTCCGTACCAAGGCTTGAGTTTCTCAGCCGTCTCTTTATTCTCAATGACCTCATCAACCCGGCGGCGGAATCCCTCCATAACCTCGAAGTCGATGGATTCGAGTTCGGCACGTTGCTCATCGGTTGTTGGGATTGTCTGCGTATCGACGCGCATCGCCGCAGTCCAGCCATCACGAAGTAGGTCAACCTCTTCTGTGTTACCGGTAACCACTTCTGTAAAGTTACGCATGCGCTCCTGCTGCCAACCTGCAGGCAGGGAACGGAACCATTCGGCATCGATCGGCATTTGAGCGCGTATACCTACTGCAGATGGCGTGCGCTGGAATACGTAGACCTCCTTAGCAGTTCGGGCCAATTGCGGAACAACCTGTACAGAGGTAGCACCCGTTCCGATAATTCCAACAACCTTGTCGCGAAGGTGATCCATGGATTCGGTCGGGCTGCCGCCTGTGTAGTTGTAGTCCCAGCGCGTTGTGTGAAAAGCCTTACCCTCGAAGAGCTCGATACCCTCAATACCAGGCAACTTCGCTTTGTGCATGAGCCCGCCTGCAGCGATAAAGAACTGCGTGCGTATCTGATCGCCGCGCTTGGATACAAGGTCCCAACGGTGCGCATCGTCATCCCATTGAAGGGACTCAATCTCCGTCTGGAACAAGGCATGCTCGTAGAGTCCAAAATGGCGACCGAGGAGTTGGCAGTATGCAAATATCTCCGAGGCGCTCGCATAACGCTCTGTCGGCATGTAACCCGTCTCCTCAAGGAGCGGGAGGTAGATCGTTGAATCTACGTCGCACATGCAGCCGGGGTAACGATTCCAGTACCAGGTTCCACCGAAGTCGGCAGCCTTCTCGATGATGCGGAATGAAGTGATGCCGCGACGCAATAGGTCTGTAGCGGCGAGCATCCCTGCGAAACCTCCACCGAGGATTACTACCTCTACTTCCTCAATAATGGCGTCGCGTGTGAAGTCTGGGTCTGCCCAAGGATCCTGATCGAGGTGGTACTCGTTTAGAGAGTGGTACTGCCCAACACCTTCGTCGCGAACGCGTTTGGCGCGCTCGTCGTCGTAGCGAGCCTTCGCCGCTGCAAGGGATGAGGGATCGGTAGGGGTCATCTGGTCTCCGGTAAGAGGAGCGGGGTAATCCGCTTTACGGCATTGTTCTGACGCGGTATCAGATTATGCCCCGGGCTGGCCCTACTCCGGGTGTCGAGAGGGATTAGGCGCTTTGAGGAGTTCTGAATTAGAGGCTAGTTAGGGCCTAGTTAGCCCCTATTAACATGTGCACGGCCGCTGCCGTTCACGATCTCGCCTACTAACCAGGCTTGGTGCCCAGAGGCTCTTACCGAGTCGAGAGCGGCCTCGACCTCTCCCACTGGAACAACGGCAAGCATCCCGAGCCCGAGATTAAAGGTGCGCTGCATCTCATCATCAGATACATCGCCTGCGGCCTGCACCTCCGCAAAAATCCTTGGCTCCTCCCATACACCACGACGAATCACTCCGTCTAAAGAGCTCGGCAGTACGCGCTCTAAGTTGCCGCCAATACCCCCGCCAGTTACGTGCGCAAAAGCATGGACATCTACACGTCGGTTGAGTGCCGACATAGCTGGCGCGTAGATCGCGCTCGGACGGAGTAGCTCCTCGCCTAGTGAGTGATGCGCTCCACTCCAAGCCGGGCTCTGTAGTGAACGCCCAGCCCGATCTAGGAGTGCTCGGCGAGCGAGTGAGTATCCATTGCTCCGCAGTCCAGGGCTAGCGAATCCAATTATCTGATCGCCAGCGGCGACACGCTGCGGAAGAATTTTTGAGCGCTCAACAATGCCGACCGCAAAACCAACTAGGTCAAACTCGCCAGCGGACATAAGGTCGGGGTGTTCAGACATCTCTCCGCCGATGAGAGCGCACCCTGCCTGACGACAGCCATCTGCCACGCCTGAAACGATTGCATCGACCATTACCGGGTCAAGGCTCCCAACCGAGATGTAGTCAAGAAAAAATAGAGGCTCTGCACCCTGTACTGCGATGTCGTCGGCACTCATCGCTACAAGGTCGATACCGATCGTGTCGTACTTGCCTGCCAGGCGAGCAACCATTGACTTGGTTCCAACACCATCGGTTGAGGCGACGAGGACTGGGTCTTCAAAACCAAGTTTGCCGAGCGAGAAGAGGCCCCCGAATCCACCAAGGTCGCCAATAACCTCTGGGCGAAATGTTGAGCGGACATGCGCTTTGATGCGCTCAACTGCTTCTTCACCAGCCGCGATATTTACCCCGGCATCGCTATATGTAAGTGGCTTACTCGCTCCACTATTAGAGCGATTCTCTGAGGCGCCGCTCATTGAGCATCGATCGGTGAGGGCGTCTCGCGTTCGCGGCGTATCGGCTCTAGGAGCATCTTGGCATCAGCATCTGGGATCGCTACTGGGTAGTCGCCGGTTAGGCATGCTGTGCAGAATGACTCGGCATCGGCTCCAGTTGCAGCAGTCAGGCGATCAATCTCAAGGTACGCGAGCGAATCAACATCTAGATAATCGCGTATCTCGCCAACCGATAAATCTGCCGCTAGCAATGCACTGCGCTGGCCAGTATCCATTCCATAGAAACAAGGCCAACGATAGGGCGGGGAGGATACGCGGAAGTGAATCTCAGCGGCCCCCGCCTCGCGCAGCATCTTCACAACCTGGCGTGTAGTGGTGCCGCGCACGATTGAGTCATCGACCACAACTAAGCGCTTACCCTCAATGTTCTCAGGCAGAGGGTTGAGCTTCATTCGCACACCTGCGCCGCGCATCTTCTGCGAGGGCTGAATAAATGTGCGCCCAACGTAGCGGTTTTTTACGAGTCCATCTCCGTAGGGAATGCCGGATGCACGTGCGAATCCCTGCGCTGCCGGAATACCAGACTCCGGAACAGGCATCACCATGTCGGCATCTACCGGGGCCTGTTTGGCGAGCGACTCGCCCATGCGCTGCCTAGCGGTATGCACCGTATGGCCGTAAAGGCGCGTGTCTGGCCGTGAAAAATAGACAAACTCGAACAAGCAGAGTTTTGGTTCCGGCTCTGCCCAGCGCACCTCGCGCCGCAGGCCAGTTGCGTCAATAACAACCATCTCGCCGGGCTGGACATCGCGAACGTAGTGAGCTCCCACAAGATCAAGAGCCGCCGACTCACTTGCGAGTACCCATCCGCCGCCCTCGAGTCGACCTATAACTAAAGGCCAAAACCCATGCGGATCACGAGCACCGATCAAGCGCGAGTCGTCCATCAATACAAAGGAGAATCCGCCCTCAAGAGTTGGAAGCACGGCTTCGAGCGCAAGCTCCAATTCTCTGCCATCTGAGCGCTGCTCTACCGGCCATGCTCGCGAAATGAGTTCCGCCACTAGGGCTGAGTCAGTAGTGGAGTCGACAGCAGACTTAGGTGGGACAAAACCTGGAAGCATCCCAAGGCTTGCCGCGAGATCTGCGGTGTTGGTTAGGTTGCCATTGTGGCCAAGAGCAAAACCCTCGTCGCCGACACTGCCATATACAGGCTGGGCATTCTGCCATGAAGAAGAACCGGTTGTGCTGTAGCGGTTGTGGCCGATAGCGATGTGCCCTGAGAGTGATGCAAGTTTTCTCTCATCGAATACTTGCGAGACCAGCCCCATGTCCTTGATGACGGTAATGGTCTGCCCATCGCTCACTGCGATACCTGCGGATTCTTGGCCACGATGCTGAAGCGCGAATAGGCCCAGGTATGCAAGGTTGGCCACTGGTTGATTCGGGGCGTAGACGCCGAAGACTCCACATGAATGGCCGATCGAGGGCTGCACGTTGGTGAGTATCCCACGCGGCGCCTACTCAATGCCTCCCCGGGCGGAGGATCATGTTTTGGCTGCTCAATTACGGTGATCGAGACCGGGTTTGGAGAGCGATTGCCAAAATTCTCCACCGCTTTGAGATGCCTCGCCCCACAAGCACCTTGAGCAAGCGGTGTTCGTCTACCGTTTCTACTCAATGAACCCACAGAGCAACACCTCAGACTCAGGATTTGACCCACGCGTACAAGGATTCTCGCTCTGGTTCACCGGGCTCTCCGGCGCCGGCAAATCAACTATTGCTGAGGCAGTAACAAGCCAACTACGCGAGCGAGGTCACCGTGTAGAGGTTCTAGATGGCGACGAGGTACGCGAGCACTTAAGCCGCGGCTTGACCTTCTCCAAGGAAGATCGCGACATCAACGTTCGACGCATTGGCTGGATCGCCTCGGTATTAGCGCGCAATGGAGTCGTCGCTGTTACAGCAGCCATCTCTCCATATCGGGCAACACGCAATGAAGTGCGCTCCATGCACGGTGAGGCAGTTCCGCCCAACGCCACCAAAGCTGCATTCATTGAGATTCATATCGCGACCCCATTAGAGGTATGTGAAGACCGTGACGTCAAAGGGCTATATGCAAAAGCACGCAGTGGTGAGATTCCTGAGTTCACCGGCGTAAGTGATCCGTATGAACCCCCTGAGAAGTGTGAGATCACTATCCCGACGCAGAATCAAAGCATTGAAGAATCTGCAGCAATGGTCTTGGCCTACCTTGATCAGAATGGTTTAAGCCAACCGCTTTCATAAGTAGCGCTCTCCATAGAGCCGATTGCCGCTAAGAGAGGCCGAGAGCGTTTGGAATTGCATCTCGCCAAGTCGACTCCGCATCTAAAAGCGCCACCGAGAATGCGCCGGTCGCTACCAATCGGTCACCGCCGGTGGAGCCAACCTCCTCTGCGGCTATTCCCGAAACGCTTGCGCGACCGAGAACCTCAACTACTCGCTCCGGATCAACCCCAAGCACAATTCTCGATGCACTCTCAGAGAAGCATCCAACTGCTCCCCCAATATCAACAGTGAAACCAACCCCGCCAGCGATTGCCATCTCCGCTAGCGATACTGCAAGACCGCCATCCGCGCAGTCATGTACGGTTGTGACGATTCGCTCAGTAACCAGAGCTGCAATGAGTCCGTTGAGAGCATGCCCAATCTCGAGATCCGCTGCTGGCGGCACTCCGTTACGCAGCCCGTGAAGATCAGCCCACTCAGAACCCCCGAACTCAGGGGCGGTCGTTCCGAGGACAACGATCGCTTGTCCATCTTTGAAAGCAATAGTTGATGGAGCAGTATCGCCGAGTCCCTCGAGAAGGCCAATGACACCGACAACCGGCGTCGGGTCAATATCGACGCCGCTTGATTCATTGTAGAAAGAGACGTTTCCACCAATTACGGGAAGCCCGAGTGCTCGACAGGCCTCGCTCATTCCATCGACTGCCTCAGAGAACTGCCACATCACCTCGGGGTGCTCAGGGTTTCCGAAGTTAAGGCAATTTACCAACGCCATCGGACGCGCACCAGAGCAGGCAACGTTGCGAGTCGCCTCAAGCACAACAAGCTTCGATCCAATGCGCGGATCGAGTGCGACCTGGCGAGCCTTGCCATCGACACTAAGTGCAAGGGCGCGACCTGGAGCCTCTTTAATCCGTAGAACTGATGCGTCGCCACCAGGACCGCTCACAGTATTTAGGAAAAGTTGGTGGTCGTATTGACGCCATACCCAAGACTTATCTGCAATGTTGAGCGAGCCAAGTAGAGCAAGCAGTTCGCCAGAGAGGTCAGTGCCATATGGGAACTGCTCTAGAAGCACCGCTACGGGGTCATCCGCTTGGCGCTGTGCCAAATCACTCGGGGCCTCCATCGGCCTGTGATACGTGGGGCCATCGCCGAGGCTCTCAACAGGTACATCTGCGAGTGGTGCAAGGGCTGAAGCATCTGCATTCTCACCAGCATCAAACTTGCCCTCATAGACACGGAAGCGTCCGGTATCTGTGACTACTCCGATCACACTTGCCCGAACCTCCCAGCGAGCGCTTAGTTCGAGCACCGCATCGAGATTTGCTGGCTCAACAATTGCAAGCATTCGCTCTTGGCTCTCAGAGGTCATCACCTCGACAGCATTCATACCTGGTTCGCGTCGGGCTACGCGCGCTATGTCTACATCCATTCCGTTCCCCGCTTTAGCAGCGGTCTCTGATGTAGCGCAGGAGATTCCGGCAGCTCCTAGGTCTTGTACCCCTACCGCCAATCCGCGGTCAAGAAGCTCGAGGCATGCCTCGATGAGTTTCTTCTCCTCAAACGGATCGCCTACCTGTACTGAGGGGCGCTTAGTCTCCGAGCCCTCTTGAAAACCTGCAGAAGCAAGCACACTCGCTCCGCCGATGCCGTCACGCCCCGTCGACGCGCCAAGTAACACCGCGAGGTTTCCGACACCCTCGGCAGTTGCAAGGACAAGTCGATCCTGGGGAAGAATTCCGAGACAGAAAACATTTACAAGTGGGTTACCGCGGTAGCAGTCATCGAATACAACCTCGCCGCCGACCGTTGGAACTCCAACCGCGTTGCCATAACCACTAATGCCAGAGACGACGCCCTCGAATAGGAAACGCGTGCGCGCATCATCGAGTGTTCCAAAGCGCAGTGGGTCCATCAATGCAATCGGTCGCGCGCCCATAGAGAAAATGTCGCGAATAATTCCGCCGACTCCGGTTGCCGCACCCTGACGCGGCTCAATGGCGGAGGGGTGGTTGTGGCTCTCAATACGCACGGCTACAGCTAATCCGTCGCCAACATCGATTACTCCAGCACCCTCACCAGGCCCAACTAATACCCAAGGTGCCTCGGTTGGGAAGCGACCGAGGTGGACCTTCGAAGACTTATAAGAGCAGTGCTCACTCCACATCACTGCATACATAGCGAGCTCAAGCTCAGATGGCTCACGCTCAAGGAGCGCAACGATTCTCTCGAGCTCATCATCGGTGAGCCCGAGTTGCCTGTGGATTGGTTCAGCAGTCACAGCCCCGAGGTTACCCGAGCAGAGCATCCCCCTCGGGGGCCGTAGCCCCGTCGGCTCTAGGCATTTTCTTCTCTATAAAGGGGCGTACTTATTTCCTTTATAGGCCGTGATAGAACCTAATCATCTTCATAATTGACTGCATAACGTCACTTCCCTTTAAGCCAAACCTCATACCAACCGCAAGGACCACCTAAATGGCTGCCCCTAAGAAGCCCTCCAAAATCTCAGATGAGCACAAGGTCAAACTTGCTGCAGGGCGGGACCAGAGTCGCAGCGTCGCGCGCTACCTCGAGGCGCTAGAGACACACCGCCCAAAGCAGGGTCGCAAGCGCAGTGCGGAGACCGTCGCTAAGCAACTGAGCGCTACTGAGCTCTCCTTGAAGGGTGCTACCGGAATCACCCGCCTTGAGCTCCTACAGGCCCAGCGAGATCTAAAGGCCGAGGCCGAGAGACTCTCTGATTCTGTCGACATCGCTGCCCTTGAGGCTGCCTTCGTGAAGGTTGCTCGAGCATACGGCGAGCGCAAAGGAATCAACTATGGAACATGGCGCGACTTTGGTGTAGCGGCTGATGTCCTAAAGAAGGCAGGAATTGCTCGCACTAGAAGTACAGGCCCCATTAAATAGCGACGAGATCAAACCGCTAACTATGTAGCGGTTTTACGAACCGAACTCATGCCCAACATCGGGGGCGTTGAGGACAGGGAAGTATGGGATCGAGCGCGCTGCGAGCAACGCTCCTAGCTCTCCACCACGATCTAGAAGCACTGTCGCTCCTGCGATGATGCAACCAAGTTCCTCTAGGGCATCGACCGCCTCAATCAGCGACCCGCCACTTGTTGCAGTGTCTTCGACAACGAGCACTCGCTCGCCTGGGGATACTGGGCCAGCGATCCGGCCCCCGATTCCATGGCCCTTGGGCTCTTTGCGAACTGCGAATGAGCGCTTCCCGGAGGCCAGAGCAACTGAGAGCGCCACAGGTACCGCTCCAACTACCAAACCCCCGGCAGCATCAAACTCGCAGCCCCCGCTTGCCTCAATTGCCTCGAGGATTGCTTTGCCGATTAGCTCAAAACAATCGCCGCGAAATGTAACTGCACGGCCATCGAGATACCACTTTGATGTACGCCCCGAGGCAAGAGTGAAATCTCCCTCTCGAATCCCATGCTCTTTAAATACCTCAACTAATGCGGCCTGATGCGGGCGAAGTGCCATCTAAATATCCGTTCGATTGTGGTTAAGAATTTTAGCGACAGAACGCTTATCCGCGGCTTGCAGCAGATGTGGCGGTTGGCCCCGAGACTGCACTAGCGACGATCGATTGAAGCATCACTGCACCATCCGATGATCCAAGCACCGACTCGATTGCGCGCTCGGGGTGCGGCATGAGCCCAACAACGTTGCGGGCCTCGTTGCATATTCCCGCGATGGAGTCAATGCTGCCATTTGGGTTCTCTAGATAACGAACTACGACTCGATCTTGATCGCGTAGCGCGCTAAGCGTCTCCGCACTGCAGGTGTAGTTACCTTCGAAATGATTAATCGGTATCTCGAGTAAATCGCCGACATTCGCTTTGTTAGTGAGCGGTGTTGCTGAGGTCTCAACCCGAAGGGTGACGCTCTTACATAGAAACTTTAGGCCGGCATTCTTCTGGAGTGCCCCGGGGAGCAGGCCCGACTCACAGAGAATCTGGAATCCGTTGCAGATTCCAACCACTGGGCCACCATCTTGTGCGAATTTTCCAAGCGACTCCATTACGGGAGAAAACTGTGCGATCGCACCGGTACGAAGATAATCGCCGTGTGCGAAGCCTCCGGGAAGAATTACCGCATCTACACCTTGGATGCTCTCATCAGCATGGAAGAGAGTTACAGCCTCGGCACCAAAATACTCAAGCGCATAGATCGCATCGAGTTCACAGTTGGTTCCGGGAAATACGACTACACCAACTCTCGGTGCCATCAGCCTGCGAACTCCGCGAGGTGAATCTCGAAGGCCTCAATCACTGTATTTGCAAGTAGGCGTTCGCACATCTCAACGACTTGGGAGCGAGCGGTTGCCTCATCTGGTGCAGTTACCTCAAGGCGAATTGATTTACCGACTCGCACTCGACTTACGTTCGTGTAGCCGAGCGACGGGAGTGCACGTTCTACGGTGACTCCTTGCGGATCAAGGATTCCTGGCAGGTGCGTTATCTCTATTCGTGCTTCATATCGAGCCATGCTCTGAACCTTACCCGCCATACCAGTCAGAGAACTGAAGGCCCGTGAGTCGCTCGTAGGCCTCGATGTAACGCCCGCGCGTCCCCGCGATTACCTCGGACGGAACGGGGGGCGCCGGAGGCTCTTGGTTCCAGCCAATTGCGAGGTAGTGATCTCGCACGTACTGCTTGTCGAAAGAGGGAGGGCTGCCCCCAGGTGCATATGACTCCCCGGGCCAGTACCGAGAGGAGTCAGGGGTCAAGACTTCATCGATTAATAGAAGGCTTCCGTCTGGCCGCAGCCCAAACTCAAGTTTCGTATCAGCGAGAATGATCCCCCGCTCCTTGGCCATAGCGGCCCCACGTGCGTAGACCGCGAGGGTGACGCTGCGTATCTCCTCAAATCGATCTTCGCCGACTAACTCGATCGCCTCTGCATCTGTCATCGGCATGTCATGACCAAAATCGGGCTTTGTTGTGGGCGTAAATATCGGCTCTGGTAACTCTGATGCCTCAAGCAATCCACTCGGCATTGATCGCCCCTGCACCGTGGTGCTCTCCGAGTATTCCTTCCATGCGCCGCCGAACAAGTAGCCACGTGCAATGCACTCCATGCGAACCGGAGTGCTGCGCTCTACCAGAGTGGCACGCCCGGCGAACTCGGGGCCAACCTCCTCAGGGAACCCACTTGGATCGACTGCTATCACATGGTTATCGATTAGATCCGCGGTTGCTTCAAACCAGTAACTGCTAATCGCCGTAAGCACTCGCCCCTTGTCCGGGACTGGTGACGGAAGAATCACATCAAAAATTGAGAGCCGATCGGTTGCGACCATAAGCAAACGATCACTACCGGCATCGTAGAGATCGCGAACCTTGCCTGAGTACAGATGAGGCAGTTCCATGCTCATGAAGAAGTGGAGACTGAAGAGAGCGAGGCCGCAAGCGTGGCGTCAAGCGACTCAAAGGTTCGCGAGACATTGCTTAGGGCCTTCTTCAGGTCGAAGCATGCTGTAAGCGCTGTGTCGTCGAGCTTGGCTGCAACCTCAGGGTCTGCGCGCAGCACATCAATAAAGGGCCGGCGCTCGTCCCATGTAGCCATAGCGTTGCGCTGCACCAATCGGTAGGCATC
>JBAXPT010000036.1:0-12893 GCA_037132095.1 Actinomycetes bacterium | reverse complement strand
TGCTGAGATAACAGTTGAGTGCAATCCAGATGCAGCTGATGCGCAGCGTTTGGAGGCGTATGCCCAGGCTGGGGTCAATCGATTGTCATTTGGCGTGCAGTCCCTCGAGCCGCGTGTACTAGCGGCCCTGGGGCGAACCCATAACCCTGAGAATGTGCTGCTTGCAGTTAATAATGCCCGCGCTGCCGGCATTAAACGCTTAAATCTTGACCTCATCTATGGAACACCCGGAGAGTCGATAGATGATTGGCGAGCCTCTCTTGAGGGTGTAATTGCCCTAGCTCCGGAGCACATCAGCGCGTATGCGCTAACCGTCGAGCCAGCGACCCCATTTGGGCAACGCGTTGCGAGCGGCGAAGAGGGCCCTGATGACGATCGCCAGGCCGATGCATACCTTCTCGCCGAGGGTTTACTCAAAGCTGCGGGTTACAACTGGTATGAGATCTCAAACTGGTCGTTACTGGGAGAGGAGTGCCGACACAATCTTGTCTACTGGCTCGGAGGAGATTTCGCGACCGTTGGCTGCGCTGCTCACGGTCACAGCGGTGGTCGACGGTGGTGGAATGTGCGCACCCCCGAGAGATTTATCGAGCGCGTTGAGGCGGGTCGAGATGCCATCTCAGGATCCGAAGAGATCGAGTCGGGTCTGAGATTGGAGGAGGCATTCTCGCTTCGACTCCGAACGCGTGCCGGAGTTCGCCCAGGCGAGGCAGCGGACTCAGTGGTGAGAGACCTCATTGAAGGCGGTCTAGCCACGTGGGGTGCAAGATCAGCGGCAAGCGCAGCGGCAAGATCAGAGGGGCCTCTGGGTGCGGGAGAGGCAGGCTCTGAACGAGCGCTCGTGCTCACCCCGCAGGGTCGGTTGGTGGCTACAGATGTAACAGCAAGGTTGCTTCTTGCCGGTGCAGCAGTTAGCTGATCATTAGCAGTCGGTAGACTCAACTGCTAGTAGCTCCCCATCGATTCGTCGGGTTTGCTGCATTTGGTTTGTTTAAATAATTCGGTGATCTAACTAATTCATTTGGGAGGTGTTGGAGATGGGTGTTGATGAGCGCAGGGGAGCGGTCTTAAGAGCGATCGTTGAGGAGCACATTCAGACTGCAGCACCGGTAAGCAGCCAAGCGGTGGCGCGTGCGAGTGGGCTCAGCGTCTCAAGTGCAACGGTGCGTAACGACATGACTGCTCTTGAGCGCGATGGTTATGTAAGCCAGCCGCACACTTCGGCGGGGCGCGTGCCTACCGATCGCGGTTATAGATACTTCGTCGACCGTTTCGCTGACCCCTCGGCGCTTGAGGGTCTCGGCATTAATCACCAAAGAGCAGTCTCCGAATTTTTTGGTGGAACGCATAATGCACTCGAGGAGCTACTACATGAGACGAGCGGTCTCCTCGCCCGCATTACTCAGCACGCTGCCGTTGTTGTTGGGCCACCCCCTGAGAGTGCGCGAGTGCGGCGTGTCGATCTAGTGCCGCTTCAGCAGGGGCAGGTGCTAGCCATTGCAGTTCTCTCAAACGGTGCGGTAGAGCGAGAGCTGCTTGCTGTGGAGACAGACCTATCTATTGAGAGCATTCTGGCTGCTGAGCGCCTCTTGGCAAGCCTCCTTAGTGACTCAACCCTCCACTCCTCGCTGACACCTAGCCCAACCGGCGATGCCGCTATTGACAGGCTTGTAAATGCTGCGCATACAGCGCTTCACCGTCGCGCTGAGCACGCTGACCCGCTCTATGTAGGTGGAGCTAGCCGTATTGCGCAGGAGCAGGATGCTTTCTCCACTACGCAAACTGCAGCGACGCTCATTGAGTTATTAGAGCAGCAGGTTGTAGTGGTCTCTCTCGTGCGCGATCTTCTCGAGTCTGGCGTAACTGTAAGTATTGGTGCCGAGCACAGCATCGACGAACTACGCGATTGCTCGCTTGTGCTAGCCCCTTATCGAATTGAGGGTGAGGTCGCGGGCACTGTCGGAGTTCTAGGCCCAACCCGCATGGATTATCAACATGCCCTTGCGGCCGTAGCGACGGTCTCGCAGCAACTCGGTTCGCTTCTTTCAAAGTGAGTATCTGATGGACCCTTATGCACTTCTCGGGGTGTCGCGCGACGCGACGCAGGACGAGATCAAACGCGCCTACCGAAAACGTGCGCGGCAACTACACCCCGATGCCAACCCTGGGGACAGTGCGGCTGAGGAGCAGTTCAAGCAAGTAACCCACGCATACGAATTGGTCGGCGACCCGGAGCGTCGAAGACGTTTCGATCAGTTTGGCGATGGCGGCTCCAACTCTGGAGGCGGCGGGCAGGACCCATTTGGATTCGGGGATATTTTCGGCGCATTCTTCGGTGGCGACTCCTTTGGTGGGCGCCGCGGTGGGCCCCAGCGAGCCCCGGATGCAGAGGCGATACTTGATTTAGACCTATCCGAGGCAGCTTTCGGCATCACGAGGCGGGTCGAGATCGAGTTGATGACCGCCTGCGCTGACTGCGACGGATCGGGTTGTGCGCCGGGGACACATCCGTCTACCTGCAGCGATTGTGGAGGAGCAGGAGAGGTGCGTCAGGTGCGTCGCTCGATACTTGGGCAGATAGTTACTGCAGCCCCGTGTCAGCGATGCTCGGGTCTCGGAAACATTGTTCCGAGTCCGTGTGTGCATTGCAGCGGAGTTGGAGTCGTGCGCGGGACTCGCACGTTAGAGGTTGAGGTTCCACCGGGAATTGATAGCGGCCAGCGACTGCGCCTTACAGGTCGCGGACCATCGGCGCCGCGCGGTGGACCTAACGGCGACCTATACGTGACGATTCGCGTGCGGTCGCACGCGACACTGCGGCGTGAGGGCTACGACCTCATCCAAGTCTGCAGGATTCCAATGACTAGCGCGGCGCTCGGTACTCACCTGACAATTACCACTCTCGATGGAGATATTGAGATCGAGGTTCCGCCAGGGACTCAGCATGGATCTGTTTTCAGAGAGCGCGGGCGAGGTATCCCTGTCCTGCAGGGGAGAGGCCGCGGGGACCTATTGGTACAGGTTGACGTAGCAATTCCGCAGCGACTCAGCGACGAAGAGTCAGAGGTTCTTCGTCGCTTCGCTGAGATGCGCGGCGAGGAAGTAACGAGCGTTGATGAGCATGGGTTCTTCTCAAGGCTCCGCTCGGCATTTCAGTAGCGTGCGCGCACTAATGACTGCTTGTACATGTTGAGTCTTTGGTGTGCATCTGTTGAAGCAGCAGCGCATGTCTTTGTCTCCACGGGCGCGCTAAGCGCCGACGAAATAGAGATCTCAGGCGACGATGGGCGCCACCTATCGCGTGTTCGACGCATTGGGGTTGGCGAGGTGATCAGCGTCGCTGATGGTGCCGGGTTGTGGCGCGTTACAGAGGTTGCGTCAGTAACAAATTCCTCCGTCATGCTCTCGCCGACGACCGAGGTTTACTTAGAGCCAGTCGCCACGCCGCGCCTCACTGTTGCCTTCGCTCCAGCTAAAGGCGACCAACCTGAGTCTGTCGTGGCGTCGCTTACTGAACTCGGAGTGGATGTGATCATCCCCGTCATCACCAAGAGAACCGTGCTCAAGTGGACAGGGGAGAGAGCAGAGAAGGCTGGGGAGCGCCTTAGGCGAGTAGCGCGCTCAGCGAGCGAGCAGTCTCGACGGGCCCGACTCCCCGAGGTGACCAACCCTCAGCAACTCGCTCGCCTGGCGGGGTCGAGTGGGCTAGTAGTCGCGAGCCGAGACGGTGGCACAGTTGAGTCGTTAAAGGAGCCGGGGCCAGACGGATGGATACTCCTCATAGGCCCTGAGGGTGGCCTTGAGGCTGGAGAGACCGGAAACCTTGGGGAGGTTGAGAGCCTCAGAGTAGGGCCACATATTCTTAGATCCGCCACCGCTCCGATAGCAGCGGCCGGGATGCTCTGGGCTCGCAGGGCCTAGAACTCAAAAATATTCTGCATTTCAACAAAATTAGGTAGTATTCCCACCGTGAGTGGCGACGTCGGTCTAGTCTCCTTGGGAATTAGATGCAATCGAAAAATTCATTGAGGGGTGGATACATTGAGTGAGGCAGGGGTAGGTGCGCGACTGCGTGCTATCAGGCGTCAAAAGGGTATGTCCCTTCACGATGTTGAGGATCGCTCGTCCCAGGAGTTCAAGGCATCGGTACTCGGCGCCTATGAGCGAGGCGAACGCGCCATCTCCGTTCCTCGGCTCATGCGCCTGGCAGAGATCTACGATGTCCCTGCTGACACTCTCCTTCCCCGAGATGCTGAGACCGTCATTGATCTCACTGAGACCGAGGCGATTAATCAGGGATTTACTATTGACCTAACTCAGTTGGGTGATAGTGAAGACCCTGAGGCAGCCGTACTCGCTAGATACGCAGCAACAATCCAGCTCCAGCGTCAAGATTTCAACGGACGTCTGCTCACTATTCGCCGGGACGATATGCGAGTCCTCGCAGCCGTGCTAGGGCGTCGCACTGAGGACCTACCCACACGCTTAGAGCAGTTAGGTCTTCGCGCCTCAGCCTGACCCGCAATGCGCTAGCCGATCCGGCTACCCTCAGCACACCGTGACTCTCTCTAATACCCACATCAAAGTGCTCGTTCCGGGTAATCATTTGATGCTCGATCTCCTTGGGGAGCGAGATGAACTCCTCAGGCTCATCGAGGGAGCATTCAGCGTCTCTATTCTTGTGCGCGGAAATGAAATTAATGTCACTGGGGATGAGTCTGAGGCCGCCAGAGTCGCACTGCTCTTCGAAGAGTTGGTGCTTCTACTTGAGAGAGGGCACCAACTTGATAGCGAGAGTCTCGGGCGTACCGTTCAAATGTTGAAGGCCGATCAGAGACCGACGGATGTGTTCTCCACCGAGGTTGTAAAGGGGCGGCGCACCGTACGCCCTAAGACCGCAGGGCAGATGCGTTATGTCGAGGCGGTTCGAGACAATACGATTACTTTCGCGATTGGCCCTGCAGGTACAGGCAAGTCTTATCTAGCAGTTGCTCTAGGCGTGCAGGCTCTACTCGCTAAAGAAGTGACTCGAATCATCTTGACCCGCCCTGCTGTTGAGGCAGGGGAGAGGCTCGGTTTTCTTCCAGGGGACATGATGGCCAAGGTTGATCCTTACCTCCGGCCGCTCTATGACGCTCTGTACGACATGCTTGAGCCAGAGACTGTGAGTCGCTTCATTGAGAAGGGCGTTATTGAAGTTGCTCCCCTTGCGTATATGCGGGGGCGCACGCTCAATGACTCCTACATAATTCTCGACGAGGCACAGAACACGACCCCCGAGCAGATGAAGATGTTCTTAACTCGCCTTGGGTTCGGCTCCAAGATCGTGATCACTGGCGATGTAACGCAGATTGACTTGCCCGGCGGATCGCAGCGGTCAGGCCTCCAGAGTGTTCGCCCATTTCTTGATGGCATAGACGGACTCGCTTTTGTTGATCTAGAGAGCGCAGACGTTGTGCGTCACCGCATAGTTGCGGACATAGTTGATGCCTACGAGCGGAACTCGAAATGATTGAGGTCTTTGCCGCAGATGAGCAGAGCGAAGTAGAGATTGATGTACTGCGGTGGACGCGTCTTGCGCGCCTAGTTATCGCCGAGGAGCACGTACCAGGCGATGCTGAACTCTCGTTGATATTCGTTGATATCCAGTCGATGACGGATCTAAACGTGCGCTTCCATGAGGGGACTGGCCCCACGGATGTGTTGGCTTTCCCGATGGATGACGACATCGTCATTGGAGGGCGCCAACCCGATCAAGGAGGGCGAGGCCCAGGTGCACCGGCTGAGGCGAGTGAGCCCCCTGCACTCATCGGTGATGTTGTTGTCTGCCCCCGAATTGCTCAGGCTCAGGCCCCTGAGCATGGATTCACTACCGATGAGGAGATTGCGCTCCTCGTAGTACATGGAGTTCTCCACCTCCTCGAGTACAACCACGAAGAGCCCGAGGAGGCTGCCGTAATGAAACAAAGGGAGACCGAACTCCTTGCTCGTTTTAGTGAGACCGAGCGATTTAGCCCAGATGAAGCGAAGAATGCCGATGAGAAACTTTCATAGGTAGGATGGACCTCAAATGAATCATCTCGCTAACCCCAAAACGCCTCGGGCAGATATCGCTCTAGGCCTCCCACTATTTTTCACGAATAACCTGGAGTCGAATTTTGGTGAGTCCAGTTGACCGATGTTGAGTGGTTGATGCTCGGAGGAATAGTTATTCTGTTCCTCTTCTCAACGCTGTTGGCACTATCCGAGACGGCATTCACGCGAACTAACAGAATTCGAGCCATTGCACTTGAAGAAGAGGGCAAGCCCGGTGCGGCTCGCCTTGTGGTGATGCTCCAGCACCCGGAGCGCACATTAAATTCATTGCTCTTCTTGCTGCTGCTGTCGCAACTCACAAGCGCATCGTTGCTTGGTGTCGTCCTTGAGCGACAGGCGGGTAGTTGGGGATTAGCTATTGGTATCACGCTACAAATTCTTGTTTATTACGTTCTTGGCGAGGTTGCCCCTAAGACGTATGCGATCCAGCACCCTGAGAGGGCAGCCCTTAGAGTCTCCGGGTTCCTTTACGCGATAACAAATTTCTGGCCTCTGCGGAAAATGTCAAGGGGGCTAATCGGCCTCGCCAATGTTCTGCTCCCAGGTAAGGGCTTAAAAGAGGGCCCCTTCGTCACGGAGCAAGACCTGCGCATGATGGCAGACGTAGCCGCCGATGATTCCGAGATTGATCATGACGAGCGCGAGTTGATTCACTCCATTTTCGAGTTTGGCGACACTGTCGTTCGCGAAGTTATGACTCCTCGCCCAGACATGATCGGGATCGAGGTTGAGTCAACTCTTGAGGCAGCACTAAATACGGCGATAAATGAAGGACTCTCAAGGCTGCCCGTATATGAAGGTACGACCGATGAGGTTGTTGGCATTATCTATTTAAAGGATCTAATCCGCAGGTCAAGATCTGGCGATACTCCGACAACGATTCGCGAGATGCTTCGACCCGCCAAATTCGTGCCTGAACAGCAGAAAGTCGCCAAACTCCTAAAGGATATGAGGACTGAGCGATTTCATATGGCGATGGTTGTCGATGAGCATGGCGGTACTGCTGGGCTAGTGACTCTTGAGGATCTTGTTGAGGAGATTGTCGGAGACATCACCGATGAGTACGACGCTGTTGAGCCGAGCCTCGAGAGACTAGAGGGGGGCGGGATCCGCGCCCCTGGGAATACGCCTATCGATGAGGTTGGTGAGGTGCTCGGTATGGAGCTCCCCGATGAAGAGTCGGACACTCTTGGCGGATTTGTTTTTAATGTTCTAGGGCGTGTCCCAGAGCAGGGCGAGGAATTCCCTTACCAGAACTTCAAGTTCAGGGTTGAGCGCATCGAGCGCCGACGAATCAAGAGCGTTGTCATCGTCCCCATACTCCCCCTAGTAACCGCTGACGAGCCTAACTAGTGAGCGACTCGAGTCGCCAAGGTGAGGTAGGCGAGCCAGTCGAGCCCATCTTTCGCAGTGGATTTGTCAGCCTCGTTGGGCGACCCAACGTTGGAAAATCAACACTCGTAAATAATGTAGTTGGGCGCAAGGTCTCCATTGTCTCGGATAAGCCGCAGACGACTCGCACAAAGATCCGTGGTGTGCATACGACCTCTACGAGTCAGATTGTTCTGCTCGATACCCCTGGTATTCATAGGCCTCGGACTCTCCTAGGGGAGCGGTGCAATGAGCGCTCCGTGCAGACGCTTCGCGAGGTCGATGTTGTCTGCTTGCTAGTGGAGGCCGACTCTCCGATCGGACCTGGAGACAGATTTATCGCCAACCTCGTCAAGGAGTCGCGCACCCCAGCGATCCTCGTTGTCAACAAGGTTGATCTAGCCGATGCTGCTGCAGTTGCTAAGAGGCTCAGTGACTCATCGGGTCTCGCAGATTTTGCGGCATTTGTGCCCATCTCGGCGCTCACCGGAGACGGCGTAGACCTACTCGTGGCGGAGATCAATGCCAGGCTTCCTGAGGGACCCGAGTACTACCCAGGGGGTGTGGTGACCGATCAGCCTGAGGCTGTCCTGGTCGCGGAGCTTGTGAGGGAGAAGTTGCTTGCAATTGCCCGTGAGGAGTTGCCGCACTCAATCATGGTTACAGCGGAGGCCTTCGAGGAGGACGAGTATGAGCCTCGCCCGAGAATAGATTCATCGGTAGATGGCGAGGATGCCGAGGAGAATCTCGCCCCCGAGAAGGAAGAAATCCTTAGGTTTAGAGTCACAATCCGCGTTGAGAGGGATTCTCAGAAGGGGATTGTGATCGGTCACAAAGGGTCGGTGCTGCGCGATGCGGGCACCGCCGCACGCCTTGAGGCCGAGCAACTCCTTGGGGCTCGGGTCTATATAGAGAACAAGGTCAAGGTTGACCCAAACTGGCAGCGCAGAGGGCATGCACTCGACAGGCTTGGCCTGTAAACAGATACCCGCGCTGCCCTAGCAGAAATCGTTCTGCATTGGTGCGATTTGCGCCACGATCTTTTAGGTTCTTTCTGCACCTAATTGGCTCTCCTACAAGTTGCCGAATTGGTGCTGCGCGCCACTAGAGTCGTAAACGCGTAAGGGAAGTATGACCCGGGGATTAGAGCGTCACCGGCTACCAAACGCGTGAGGATGACGGAATGAGTCGAATGCTCGGTTTGAAGAACGTGCGCCGAGGCGCACTTATTCTTGCTGCCCCATTGTTGCTCGCGGCCTGCTCAAACGATAACGGCCAGAACCCAATGAACCCTGCCGGTGAAACGGCGAAGACAATTGACAATCTGATCAACCCAATTTTTATTATCGCTATCGCTGTCGGGATTGCCGTCGTCGGAATGACACTCTTCATTGCGCTTCGTTTTCGCGATAACGAAGGCAAGCGCAATCCCAAACAGACCCACGGAAACTCTGTCCTTGAGATCGGTTGGACAATCCTTCCAGCAATAATTCTCGCAGTTATTGCAGTACCGACAGTCGCAACAATCTTTGAACTCTCTAAGACGCCGCCGAAGGCTGAGACACTGCAGATCACTGTGGTTGCTAAGCAGTGGTGGTGGGAGTTTCAATACCCGAAGGGCCAAGAGAAATTTGGCATCGATACTCCCGTTGTTACATCAACAATGATGCACGCTCCGGTTGGGGCCAAGATCACAGTGAGGGAGCAGTCAGACAACGTTCTTCACTCCTTCTGGGTCCCTGAGCTCTCTGGTAAACGAGATGTAGTCCCCGGTCGAACCAATGTCCTCTCCTTCTCGGCCTCAGATAAGCCTGGGGTATACCGCGGAGCCTGTGCTGAGTACTGCGGGTTGTCGCACGCAAACATGAAGTTCTGGGTAATCGTCGACTCCAAGGCTGATTTTGCCAAGTGGATGACCAACCAGCAAAAGGGCCCAGCCCAGGAGTACGCAGGCAAGATTCAGGAACTCACTGCGAAGAAATACCAGTGCGTCAATTGCCACGTATTTGATGCCACCTCAACGCCAAACTACGGCCCTAACTTGACCCACCTTGCTAGTCGCCAGTACTTCGCCGGCGGTATGTACAAGGTCAACAGAGCGAACCTGCTTCGCTGGGTCAAGAACGCTCCTTCAATGATCCCAATGCAGTCTCAGAAGTGTCGACTACCGGCACCTGCAACCTGCGTTGGTATGCCTTCTTTCGTAACCCCGATAAAGCAAAACGGAAAAGCGCTTCCTCTAATGACAGACGCTGAGGCAGACACAATCGTTACATACCTGTTGGGGCAAAAATAGTGCGTAAACAAGCCCTAGAAATAGCTCTGAAAATAGACCTAAAAATAATGGAGGTACGACCGTGACGGCCGTTCCCGAAGTCATCCCGGAAACCAACCCAGAAGTTGTCATCCAGAGTGAATCGCCGGAAGTAATCCATGCTCGCGTTGACCCCCTGCGTAGGCCTGCTGCTACTTCTGGGATCTGGAGTTGGTTCACCACCATCGATCACAAGAAGATCGGAATCCTCTACGGGTCCTCAGCGCTTCTGTTCTTCGTGATCGCTGGTATTGAAGCCCTTTTCATCCGTCTCCAGTTAATGGCCCCTAACGGCCAGGTACTGACCGCAGGCCAGTACAACGCAATGTTCACGATGCACGGAACCACAATGGTTTTCCTTGTCGGAATGCCGATGGCGGTTGCATTCGGTAACTACCTAATACCGCTCATGATCGGCGCAAGAGACGTCGCCTTTCCTCGTATGAACATGTTCGGTTACTGGGTGTATCTATTCGGGGGACTCTTCGTCTACTCGAGCATCTTTACTGGTATCGCAAATATGCCAAACGGTGGATGGTTCGGATATACGCCACTCACTTCGACTCCGCTGAGCGCTGGTTACCTGCCTGGCCATGGCCCTGACTTCTGGGTAATCGGGCTAATCATGCTCGGCATCGGCTCGACGACCTCGGCGCTCAACTTTGTAGTCACCATCCTCAACATGCGTGCACCTGGAATGACGCTTATGCGCATGCCGGTCTTCGTGTGGATGATGTTGATTGTTGCTTTCCTAACAGTCTTTGCACTTCCAGTAGTTACGGCAGCGTTGATCATGGTCTTCTTCGACCGTAACTACATGACCAACTTCTTCGTTGCGCAGAACGGTGGAGACCCGCTTCTCTATCAACACTTGTTCTGGATTTTCGGGCATCCTGAGGTATATATTCTCATCCTTCCTGGGATGGGAATTGTCTCCGAGATCCTTCCAGTCATGTCCCGAAAGCCTCTTTTTGGCTACTCCGTCGTTGTCTTCTCTGGTATCGCCATTGGATTCATGGGGTGGGGTGTGTGGGCCCACCACATGTTCGCTACCGGTCTTGGACCCGTTGCGGTATCAGCGTTTTCGCTCTCGACGATGCTAATTGCGGTGCCCACCGGAGTGAAGATCTTCAACTGGCTGGGAACAGTCTGGGGAGGCTCCCTTCGAATCAATACGCCTATGCTCTTCTCTCTCGGATTCATAGCGATGTTCACCCTCGGTGGACTCTCAGGAGTTACTCACTCAATCGTGCCAGCTGATACTCAGCAGACTGATACCTATTACGTCGTTGCTCACTTCCACTACGTACTCTTCGGAGGACTCATCTTCGCCATTCTCGGTGGAATTGTCTTCTGGTTCCCGAAGATGTTCGGGAGAATGATGAACGAGAAGCTTGGAAAGACTTCGTTCTGGGTGATATTTGTTGGGTTCAACCTCACCTTCTTCCCGATGCACTTCTTGGGCCTAACAGGTATGCCACGTCGTACCTATAGGTACTCCGAGGGTCTTGGTTGGGAGACGCTGAATAAGTTGGTCACTGCGGGATCATTCTTGATCGCGTTTGCAGTACTGCTATTCATCACCAACGTGATCTGGTCATGGAAGCGTGGGCCGCTCTCGGGCCCAGACCCATGGGATGCGCGTACCCTTGAGTGGAGCATTCCGTCGCCAGCACCTGCATATAACTTTGCGGTTATTCCTCAGGTTGAGGCTAGAGATGACTTCTGGCACCGTAAGTATACGGAGGATGACGAAGGCCGCTTGGTGCGTCTTCCAGATGTTGAGGTTGATCCTGCATCGAGTGTTGATGTCTCAAAGATACACATGCCATCGCCTTCCTACTTCCCGCTATTACTTGCAGCGGGATTGCCGGTAATCGGTTATGCCGCAGTATTTAAGAGCCCGTGGTTAGCCGTTCCAGGAGTATTGCTTCTGCTATTCGGAATGTACGGCTGGGCCATCGAACCCGGCACTGAGGAGGGCTAAGTAATGGCACAGGTAGCGCTTCCTGTAACGCATGACACCGATGTGCACATGAACGAGCATGACCATCATGCCCCGAGCTCTGGGGTTAGTAATACGAAACTTGCGATGTGGGTATTTCTCTCCTCGGACTGCCTATTCTTCGGTGCGTTTATAACGACATACTTGCTTTATCGCAACCGAAACTTGTCAGGGCCTACGCCTAGGTCGCTCTACAACATTCCCTTCACATCCGTTACCTCCTTCATTCTTCTGATGTCGAGCCTCACAATGGTCCTCGCACTCGCTGCGATTCAACGCGGGGATCACAGGCGGTTTCGTGTATGGGTAGTCGCAACTGCCGCATTTGGAATGCTCTTTATCGGTGGTCAGGTATTCGAGTTCACGGAGTTTTATCGCGAGGGGCTCACGCTCAGCACGAACGTCTCAGGGTCAATTTTCTTCGTTGCAACTGGTATCCACGGACTCCATGTAACGATCGGAATCATCTGGCTGCTCTCCCTCTGGGGGATGTCAGCGCAGGGCAAGTTAGGAAAAGAGAACTCCGAGGCAGTTGAGATTTCAGGTCTCTACTGGCACTTTGTTGATGTTGTCTGGATTGTTATATTCGCCGTCGTCTACCTGATCCCGACATAGGAGTAGATCATGAGTGATACAACAACAGCCCCAGAATTAACTGCAGAGATTGAGCCTGCAAAGCATCACATGCTTGAGGGAGCCAGCGATCTAGAGATGCTCCCCGGCGAGCTTCATCCGCACCCTTCTCCGTTCCAGTACGTGATGATCGCGGTAATTCTCTGCGTAATAACCGCAGCCGAGGTCGGTGCCTATTACCTTGACGAGGCTGTCTCAAAGGGTGCTATTACTGCAATCCTGATCTTCGGTGCTCTCGCTAAGTTCTTTATCGTTACCGGTTGGTATATGCATCTCAAGACCGATGCGAAGATATTTAGGCGCTTCTTCATTCTCGGCGTCACAGGGGCTTTCTTGCTCTTTACGATTCTGCTCCTAACCCTCTCGGGCCTGGCTGACGTTTGACCCCCATGGCGGAGGCGATCCCGGCTTGGGAACCTCACCCGGAGGTTTGGTTACTCGTTGCGGCTCTTGTCGCGACCTACGCCATACTCG
>JBAXPT010000035.1:0-12938 GCA_037132095.1 Actinomycetes bacterium | reverse complement strand
TGCCCAGAGCGCAATCTTTGCCCCGAAGGTAGTCGGCTCGGCGTGTATCCCATGGGTGCGCCCCACCATTGCGGTATCGCGAAACTCATGCGCACGCCGTGCGATTGTGGTCTCCAACTTCTCTGCTGCGGCGAGCAAGAGATCTGCTGCACGCGTCAACTGAAGTGACAATGCAGTATCTACGACATCTGATGACGTGAGGCCAAAGTGCACCCACGCTCCCTCGGGCTGACCGACTCGTTCCTGAACGATGTCTACAAAAGCAGCAACATCGTGCTCAGTAATAGCTTCGCGCTCCTCGATAGCAGATACGTCAAAGCCAGCGCGTTCGCGTACAGCGCGTGCGGCGTCAGCGGGCACTACGCCTAGAGCTGCCCAACCTTCAGTAGCGAGAATCTCGACCTCAAGCCAAGCGCCGAACTTCGCATCGTCGGTAAAGAGTGCAGCCATCTCGGGGCGGGAGTAACGGGGGATCATTTTAAACCTCTTCAGCTACCGCGTTAGCGGCGATATCGGGACGGAAAGTAATACCAGGCCAGTCAAGGCAATCGACTCCTTGATAGGCGCGCGACCTTGCCTCACTGATCGACGCTGCGCAACCAGTCACCGCAAGAACGCGACCACCCGAGGTGAATACATCTTCGCCTTTGTCTTCGCTACGAGTGCCTGCATGGAACACCGTAACGCCTTCAACTGCATTTGCCTCGGCTAATCCACTTATTCGGTCACCAAGGCGCGGAGAGGATGGGTAGCCCTCGGCTGCAACAACCACCGTGACGGCGCAATCCTTTGAGAACTCAACTTTGGTGGTCATACGAGAGGTTGCTGCTTCGTAGAGATGAACCCCTAGATCGCTAGCAAGCCGGGGTACCACAGCCTGACACTCAGGGTCACCGAAGCGCACGTTGTACTCAAGCATCTTTGGTCCCTGTGGCGTGAGCATGATCCCGGCATAAAGAACCCCGCGATACTCAATATCTCGCCTCTTCAACTCAGCCAGAGTAAGCGCTACGGATCCACTCATCACACGCTCAATTATTTCATCGTTAACAATCGGAACCGGCGAGTACGCACCCATGCCGCCAGTATTCGGCCCAGTGTCGCCTACGCCGATGCGCTTGAAGTCCTGCGCGGGTGCAAGTGCCACTCCCTCAAGCGACCCGTCACAGAGAACTAGGAGCGAGAGTTCGGGGCCGGTAAGGCCCTCCTCAATAACCAGAGTGCGCCCTGCATCGCCGAACGCATCGCCAGATAAATAAGCACGAACAGCATCACGCGCTTCATCTATCGACTCAGTTACTACGACACCTTTTCCAGCGGCGAGGCCATCAGTCTTTACGACATAGAAGCCCTCCATGGTCTCGAGATAACTAAGCGCTCGGTCCTCGTCGCCCGCACCAAAAGTTGCATGCATTGCAGTAGGGACACCCGCAGAGGCAAGTACCTCTTTCATCCACGCCTTTGATCCTTCTAGGCGTGCTCCGTCAGCGTTTGGCCCGAAGGTTGCGATGCCCTCCGAGCGCAGCACATCTGCAACCCCGGCTACAAGGGGCGCCTCTGGTCCGATGACGACTAAGTCAATCGCTTTCTCGCGCGCTAGTTGAAGAACCGCTTCTGGGTTCACGGCATCGAGTGCAATGTTCGTCGCCACAGTTGCAGTGCCGGGGTTTCCCGGGCCCACAAAGACTTCATCCACAGAGTCTGAACGAGCTAGCCCCCAAGCGAGTGCGTGCTCACGCCCACCACCGCCTAGAACAAGAACCCTCATGCTCACTCTCCTCGTGGAAGGACCACTAGCTGATCGCGTGATGGCCCGACGGAGACAAACGAGACGTGCACTTTCGTGAAGTCCTCGATGAACTGCACGTAATCCTTTGCCTCTGTCGGCAAGTCGCTGATCTTCTCAGCGCGCTCGATATCGGTCCCCCAACCTGGCAGGGTTTCGTAGATCGGCTTAATTTTGTGCATTACTGACTGGTGATAAGGAACATGCTCATAGCGCGTTCCGTCATCCCCTAGATAGCCGACACAGACCTTGAGCTCCTTGAGAGGAGAGAGAACATCGAGTTTCGTGATTGCTAGTTCGGTACAAGTATTGAGTCGCGTCGCGTGCTTAAGCATTACAAGGTCAAGCCACCCTGGCCGACGACGCCTACCTGTATTGGTCCCAAACTCGCGCCCTCGCTCTACAAGGTCATCACCAATTGGATCTCCCTCAAGGAGTTCACTCGGGAATGGTCCGCTTCCAACACGCGTCGTGTATGCCTTCACAACACCAACAACGCGTTGAATTGCTAGAGGCCCAACACCGGCGCCAGTACAGACTCCACCGGCGATCGGGTTGCTTGACGTGACGAATGGATATGTACCGTGGTCGAGGTCTAGGTAGGTTGCCTGCGCACCCTCGAATAGAACCCACTCGCCGGCATCTAGAGACTCATGAACTAGATGGACCGTGTCATCAATATGTGGCTCTAGGCGCGGAACCATATCGAGATAAGTCTTTGCGATCTCGTTCGCGTCCATTGGTAGACGGTTGTAGACCTTGGAGAGGAGACCGTTCTTCTCGCGAAGCACAAGATCGAGCTTCTCGCGGAAAATCTTCGGGTCTAATAGGTCTTGAACCCTCAGGCCCACGCGCAATGCTTTATCGGCATAGGTAGGCCCGATTCCACGCTTGGTTGTGCCGAGTTTGTTCTTTCCGAGATAACGCTCCGTCACTCGATCTATCTCTTGGTGGTAAGGCATGATCAAGTGGGCATTGCCAGAGAGTCGAAGCCTCGATGTCTCAACCCCCTTGGCCGAGAGCATGTCGAGCTCTGCGATTAGAACGGCCGGATCAACTACCACGCCGTTGCCGATTACGGGAACGACATGTGGATAGAGCACGCCACTAGGGACCAACTGGAGTTTGAAGACCTCTCCATTGACGATGATCGTGTGGCCAGCATTGTGCCCACCTTGATATCGAACGCAGAGGGCAGCATCCTTAGCGAGGTAATCGGTAAACCGCCCCTTGCCTTCATCTCCCCATTGGGTACCAACAATTACAGCACCGGGCACGTGACGCTCCTAAATAGGCGGCTTCTAAGGCCGAGAATGTCGCTCACGTTGGGAGCACGCTAGCCGATACGAATGCCCGAGCCCAACTCCCGTCGCCAAATTACCCGAGGCGTACTTGCTCGCTGCGAGAGAAGACGAGGCCATCCGGAGAAGAATCAATGCGCACGATCTCGCCATCGCCGTAGGCCCCCTGAAGAAGTCCTAGTGCAATCGGGTCTGCAACTTCACGCTGCAGCACCCGCTTCAGCGGGCGCGCCCCAAAATCAGGGTCATAGCCAGCATGGGCAATCCAAGTGCGAGCGGCATCTGTAATTTCAAGGCCAAGCCCGCGGGCCACGAGCCGTTCTCGCAGCAAATCAATCTGCACACCAACAATCTCAGCGATGTGCTCCTCACCGAGTCTGTGGAAAACCACAACCTCGTCAATACGGTTCACAAACTCGGGCTTGAAGTGCAGACGAACCTGCGCCATGACTCCCTCCGGCGCAAGCCCCGATCCAAGGTTGCTAGTCATGATCAATACGGTGTTCGAGAAATCTACGGTTCGCCCCTGCCCATCGGTGAGCCGGCCATCATCCATCAGAGCGAGCAGAATATTGAATACATCGGGGTGGGCTTTCTCAACCTCGTCGAGTAGCACGACCGAGTACGGGCGTCGTCGAACAGCCTCAGTGAGTTGCCCGCCCTGCTCATATCCAACGTATCCAGGAGGGGCGCCCACAAGGCGAGAAACAGAGTGCTTCTCCATATATTCACTCATGTCTATACGGACCATCGCGCGCTCATCATCAAAGAGAAACTCCGCTAGGGCACGCGCTAACTCGGTCTTGCCCACACCGGTCGGGCCAAGGAATAGGAAAGATCCAATCGGGCGGTTCGGATCTGAGAGACCTGCGCGACTTCTACGAATCGCATTCGATACAGCAATCACACCCTCGTCTTGACCGATGACGCGCTCATGGAGTTCGTCCTCCATACGCACCAACTTCGCCGTCTCGCCCTCCATCAAGCGAGAGACGGGAATACCGGTCCACTTGGCGACAATCTCCGCTATGTCCTCTTCGTCGACCTCTTCTTTGAGCATCTGGACATCTTGCTGGAGATCAACGAGACGCTTTGAGCGAATATCAACATCGCTCTCAAGAGCGAGCATCGTTCCGTATCGGAGCGAGGCCGCCAACTCAAGATCTCCCGTACGCTCCGCTACCTCTGCATCATTACGCGCAGTCTCTAACTGCTCTTTGAGACCACGTATCTCAGTAATCGCATCCTTCTCAGCCTGCCAGTGCGCAACCATGCCGCTGCGCTCTTCGCCAAGCTCTGCGAGCTCCGACTCAAGCAGGCGAAGTCTCTCGTTGGAGGCTGCGTCAGTCTCTTTTGCAAGAGCGGCTTTCTCAATCTCTAGTTGCCTGATGCGACGCTCTACAACATCAATCTCGAGTGGCATTGAGTCGATCTCAATGCGCAGTCTCGAGGCAGCCTCATCAATTAGGTCGATCGCTTTATCAGGGAGTTGGCGCGACGGAATGTAACGGTCCGATAGCACCGCAGCTGCGAGCAACGCTGCATCTTGAATCCGAACTCCGTGATGAACCTCATAACGCTCTTTGAGTCCGCGAAGAATCGCAACGGTGTCTTCCACCGATGGCTCGCCGACATATACCTGCTGGAATCGCCGCTCTAAGGCGGCATCTTTCTCAATATATTTGCGGTACTCGTCGAGAGTCGTAGCCCCAATCATCCTTAACTCACCGCGAGCAAGCATGGGCTTAATCATGTTGGCTGCGTCGACGGAGCCTTCTGCTCCACCGGCACCAACAATGCTGTGAAGTTCATCAATAAACGTAACGATCTCGCCGTTGGAGTCACTTATCTCTTTGAGCACAGCCTTGAGGCGCTCCTCGAACTCTCCGCGAAACTTGGCACCAGCAACCATCGCGCTGATATCAAGAGAGATCAGTCGCTTATTACGCAGCGACTCCGGTACATCGCCCTCAACAATTCGACGCGCTAATCCCTCTGCAATTGCCGTCTTACCTACACCAGGCTCACCGATGAGTACCGGGTTGTTCTTGGTTCGGCGCGAGAGCACTTGAATAACTCTTCGTATCTCTTCGTCGCGCCCAATGACGGGGTCGAGGCGACCACTGCGCGCGTCTTCGGTGAGATCGCGTCCGTACTTCTCTAGTGATTGATACTGCTCTTCAGGGTTATCGCTTGTTACACGATGGCTGCCTCGCACCTGCCGAAGTGCATCAAGGGTGGTATCTCGATCTACGCCGAGTGCGCGCAGCAGTTCGCCGACAGAGCCAGATGCGCCGGTCATAGCAATTAGTAGGTGCTCAGTAGAGAGGTAGTCATCGCCTAGGTCAGCACGCGCTACATCGCCTGCCTCAAGAATCTGCATCGTCTCAGCGGCAACACTTGGAGATTGTGTTGTTGTGCCGTAGACCTTGGGGAGTTGATCGAGAGCCTCGTCAATCCGCGCTCGTGCAATTGTCGGTACCAGTCCTATGCGCTCAAGTACCCCCAGGACAACGCCTTCAGGCTGGGAGACAAGAGCGGCTAGGAGGTGCTCAGGAACAACTTGGGAGTGATGGCGCGTAGCGGCCTCGCGCTGTGCGGTGCCGAGCGCCTCTTGTGTTTTGCGTGTAAAGCGATTTGGGTCGAGCGCCATTCTCGGCTCCTCGTGTTGAGTGGTCTTTAATTACCAATTCTCTTAACTTCTTCAACTGCGTACTTGAGTCTCCTCGCCTTTGATCTCCGAGCGCTAGGGCCTTCGGATCCGAACCGGAAATTGCGCACGCGGAACCGGTACGAGATCGCGTCGATACTGTCGATGGGTCTCAGCTACCGCTACCTCTGCAGCCTGACGGACCATCTGTAACTCCGCCTCGATTCGTGCGAGACGCGCCTCGAGTTCAAGAATCCGCGCGACCCCCGGCAGACCAACTCCGGCGTTCGTCAGCTCTTGTATGCGCCTTAACATCGAGATATCTGCATCTGAGTATCTTCGGCTTTTTCCTACGGTTCGCGCTGGGTTGATGAGGCCCTTGCGTTCATAGATGCGAAGCGTCTGCGGGTGAACCCCCGCTAACTCTGCAGCGACCGAGATCACATAGACCGCACTTGGGTAACGCGGAGAATCCATCACAGCCCCAACCTTTCGCGTGTGTCTCTATCTTCCAACCCTGCGAGTGCTTCAAAGGCGGCTCGCTGGTCTTTATTTAGAGTCTTTGGCACCACAATGTCAAACGTGACATGGAGGTCGCCTGGCCCAGACTTTGCATTCGCCGATGGAATACCGCGACCACTTACCTTTAAGGTGGTTCCGCTCGTGGTCCCTGGCTTGACCTTAACGGTTACAGGCTCCCCGAGTGTTGGGACTCTCACTGCAGCGCCAAGCACTGCCTCGCTCATCGTGATCGGCACTCGTAGCGTGAGATTGCGGCCACTGCGCCCGAAGATTTCGTGGGCTGCAACATTTACAACTACGTATAAATCGCCGTGCTCGCCGCCATTGGCCCCGGCTGCCCCGCGCGACTTCACACGAATACGTTGACCATCTGAGACTCCCGCGGGGATCTTCACCTTTACTTCACGCGAGCGCATCTCAATACCGCGGCCTCGACACCCAGAACACGGAGTTGCGATTCTGCGACCACTACCTGCGCAATCTGGGCAGACCTGCGAGAAGGAGAAGGGCCCTTGGTTAACTGCAACCTGACCACCGCCACCGCATGTGTCGCAGACGTCTACAACCGTGCCCGGCTCTGCCCCTGATCCTTTACATGCATTGCATTGCGCATCCGAAGAGAAGCGCACGGGAGCAGTCACTCCATTGACGGCATCTAGAAAATCAACATGCAGAGTTGTCTCAAGGTCTGAGCCGCGCACCGCTGCATTGCGACCGCGTCTTGTGCGGCCACGACCGCCGCCGGGTGCACCACCGTTTCCAAACAAACCGCCGATGAGGTCGGATATATCTCCGCCCTCAAAACCCCCGTTACCAAAACCCTGATTGCCAAAACCCCCGCCGGGGAATCCTTGGCCTCCGCGAAACCCTCCGGACGCGGCTTGCTCGCGTACCTCGTCATACTCAACCCTCTTCCCAGAGTCGCCGAGTACATCGTAAGCAGCAGAGATTTCTTTGAACCGCTCCTCTGCTGGAGCATCACCTGGGTTTGCATCAGGGTGAAATTTCTTTGCGAGCTGACGATACGCGCGCGTTATCTCCTTCTCGGTCGATCCCTTAGGGACGCCAAGAACTGCGTAGTAGTCCTTATCGAACCACTCGCGTTGCACGGCCACGTCTTACCCTCCCGGCGCCGTAGCGCCTATTAGCCTCTGCTTAATTAGCAGAGCGATCAACCCCTTTTCCCCAAAAATGATTGGGTGATTACTGGGCGACCTTCACCATCGTTGCTCGAATAACTTTGCTATTGAGTCGATAACCGGCACGCAGCTCCTCGACAACAACTGGCGCCTCATGCTCACCGGTCTCCTCATGAGCAACTGCCTCATGAAGATCTGGGTCGAAAGGTTGACCGAGTGCTTCGATGCGCAGAACTCCGTTTCGAGTGAGAGTCGATGTGAACTCGCCAAAAGCCAACTCAACTCCCCGTCGCACGGTCTCATCGGCATCGGAGACTGCATCTACTGCTCTCTCAAACGCGTCAAGCACTGGAAGCAACTGCTCAATGAATCGGGCAACGGCTGATTCCCCCGCGGCTGCTGTCTCGCGGGCCGATCGCTTCTTGAAGTTCTCGAAGTCGGCTTGAAGTCGCTGTGCAGTGGAGCGCATTTCGTCGCGCTCCGCTGCAAGCGAATCAAGATCGTGCTCTACTGCGGCCGCGCCAGAGTCCGCGTCTTCATCGACTAGTTCGCCAGTAACGGTCTCGACGTCAACTAATTCAGCAGTAACGGTCTCGAGCATCTCCGCTAGCTCAGAGTCGAGATCGTTATCGCTTGAGGATTCGTCTGCTGCGCCCTCTGGTAGGTCAGATTCGTTCGAGGTCATTGGCTCTCCTCGTCAACAATCTCCGCCTCTGCAACCTCATCATCGGAGGGTGCCTCTGGAGCACCAGGGTTCTCCTGCTGCGCAGATGCTGATGCGTATAGGCGCTGCGCAAATTCCTGGCTCGCAGCGACGAGTGCTTCGTGCGCCAACTTCACAGCCTCGATGTCGCTCCCCGAGAGAGCATCTTTCAAGGCCTTGAGGGTTGACTCGATCTTCTCGCGCTCGCCCTCCTCGACCTTCTCGCCCTGCTCTGCGAGTAGACGCTCGGTCTGGAATACAAGAGAGTCAGAGTTGTTGCGAGTCTCTGCCTCTTCGCGACGCTGACGATCCTCATCGGCATGTGACTCGGCCTCACGCATCATGCGGTCGATCTCGTCCTTGCTAAGCGCAGTGCCGCCAGTGATGGTCATGGCCTGCTCTTTGCCGGTTCCGAGGTCCTTTGCGCTTACATGCACAATTCCGTTTGCATCAATATCGAAGGTGACCTCGATCTGCGGAATACCGCGCGGTGCTGGTGGGAGGCCAACCAACTGGAAGGTCCCGAGCACTTTGTTTCGGTAGGCCATGTCCGACTCACCTTGAAGCACCTTGATCTCGACGCTTGGCTGATTCTCCTCAGCGGTTGTAAATGTCTCTGAGCGCTTTGTTGGGATGGTTGTGTTGCGCTCGATCAACTTGGTCATGATCTGACCCTTGGTCTCAATGCCAAGAGAGAGCGGCGTAACATCGAGAAGGAGCACGTCCTTGACGTCACCCTTTAGAACTCCAGCCTGCACTGCTGCACCAACCGCTACAGCCTCATCAGGATTCACTCCCTTATCGCCGTCCTTGCCCGAGAGTTCACGTACCAAATCGGTAACAGCGGGCATACGAGTTGATCCACCAACAAGGATGACTCGATCGATCTTCTCCTTGGTGAGATTTGCATCGCGAATTGCCTGCTCGAATGGTCCACGGCAAGCCTCTAGAAGATCGCGTGTGATCTCCTGGAACTTGGCTCGCGTGAGGCTCAACTCAAGATGGAGCGGCCCATCGCTTGTTGCGGTAACAAAGGGAAGGTTGATAGAGGTCTCTTGAAGCGTCGAGAGTTCAATCTTTGCTTTCTCTGCAGCCTCTTTGAGGCGCTGCGCTGCCATCTTGTCTGCAGCGAGATCTACGCCGTGAGCATTCTTAAACTCGCCCACCATCCAGTCCATGACGCGCTGGTCCCAGTCGTCTCCACCGAGGTGAGTGTTTCCCGCTGTGGACTTAACCTCAAAGACGCCATCGCCGAGATCAAGTACCGAGACATCGAAGGTTCCGCCACCGAGGTCGAAGACAAGAATCGTCATGTCGTCGTCTTTGTCGAGTCCGTACGCAAGCGCCGCTGCAGTCGGCTCGTTGATGATGCGCAGCACCTCTAGCCCTGCAATCTCGCCGGCCTCTTTAGTGGCCTGACGCTGAGCGTCATCAAAGTAAGCAGGGACGGTAATGACTGCCTGAGTAACCGTGTCGCCAAGGTATGCCTCTGCATCACGCTTGAGCTTCTGAAGGATGCGGGCTGAGATCTCCTGGGAGGAGTAAGCCTTGCCGTCAATATCGATCTTCCAAGAAGTACCGACCTGGCTCTTAACGGAGCGGATCGTGCGATCGGGGTTGGTAATCGCCTGGCGCTTGGCTACCTCACCTACGAGGACCTCGCCGGTCTTGGAGAAGGCGACGACCGAGGGGGTTGTGCGTGCTCCCTCTGAGTTGGGGATTACTACCGGCTCGCCGGCCTCGAGGACTGCGACTACTGAGTTGGTGGTACCTAGGTCGATACCGACTGCCTTGGCCATCTGATTCTTGCCTTTCGTTGGTATTTGGGGGGTTTCTTGATTTGGGGGTCTTAGTTAGGGCGGGTCTTGCTGCTTTATATCACCCTTCGCCTTGGCTCCCCAAAACTTGAGTGCTTTGTTATCAACTTATGTGATAGTCATCTTATTCCCCTCTTCATCGGATCTCCCCTCAGGGCTAGGTGACCTTCGCCACTTAAAGGTTCACGGGCCCCACTAAGCCAAGCAAAGAGTCCCGGGTAGGCCTATCCTGCAGGCATGTCCAAGCGCACCGCACAGTATTTAGATGCCCTAGCCGATGTCCCCCTCTTCTCGGCCCTGAGCCGCAGAGATCTCGGACTCATTGCCCGCAGGGGTGAGGAGATTGAGGTTGAGGCCGGCAAACGCCTTGTCGACCAGGGCGAGACAGGCGCAGAGTTCTTCGTCATACTCTCCGGCAAGGCCAAGGTCACCCGCAATGGGAGGCGCATTGCTGGCCTGAAGCGCGGCGATGCCTTCGGGGAACTCTCACTACTCGATCGCGGTCCGCGGAACGCCACCGTTACTGCAGAGACTGACATGGAGCTTCTTGTCCTTGGGCAGCGTGAGTTCTCTGCGCTTATAGATGAGGCGCCCGGCTTCTCCCGCAAACTTTTAACTGGAATGGCTCGCCGCCTCCGTGATGCAGACGCTCGAAGCGTTCAATAGCGATAATTCAGTTACAAGCCACAGACCTCAGCGCATTTAAGCACCAAGTAATTGTGCCCTAAATCTCGGCTCGGGCGCATAAAAACGCTTAAGTGATTGGTAGCGTCTTCAACACATCTCGCGACCGAGAATCGTTCGCAGACTTACCCGGAGGTCACATGCGCCGGCCAAAGCCGCATCAGATAGTTCTAGCCATTGGAGTACTTGCCGCCGTCGGCACAGTTGCGTCAGGGATTGCACCACAGATAACTCATTGGCACGACGAGAGCCCTATCTCGCGCGAGGTGTTTGTAAACATCCCAGGTGCGATTCAGGTTGCCTTCTATCTAAGCGTCGCTGCGATGCTCTTTGCAACGTCTTGGCTCGTATCACTACGAGTACGTAACTACGAGCGCGGCGCACCCGATGACCGCCGCGTTAAGCGCTCTAACGCTAAGCGTCGCATGCGCGACTTTAGGCGTGGAGTCTGGATGCAGACGCTGCTGCGCGACCCCGCTGCTGGCGTAATGCACTCAATGATCTACTTCGGTTTTCTTGTTCTCTTTGCCGCCACGGTACTGCTAGAGATTGACCACCAGCTCCCGACAGGAATGAAGTTCCTACATGGCGAGGTCTACAAGGGCTACGCGTTTACCGCTGACCTATTTGGCCTTGTCTTCCTGGGCGGAATTCTCTGGGCCTTCGCTCGCAGGTACATTCAACGCCCCTACCGGATTCGCATCAAGACAAAGCCTGAGCATCTAGTAATCCTTAGCGTTTTCCTTGTGATCTCGGTAACAGGTTTCCTTGCTGAGGGATTCCGCATCGCCGCAGAGGGGCGACCGGATTTTGAGAAGTGGTCCTTCGTTGGGTGGGGGCTCTCCGGCCTTGTAAGCGCATGGCGTGAAACCGCTCTAATTGATGCACATCGATGGTCGTGGATCGCACACGTAGTCGCGTTCTTCTCATTCCTTGTGATCCTCCCCACCACAATGCTTCGCCACATGATCACAAGCCCGATGAACATGTTCTGGAAAGACAAAGACCGCCCCAAGGGTGCGATGAAGCCAATGCCTAACCTCCTCGAGACTGAACTCGAGTCTTTTGGCGCAATAGCAATCGAAGACTTCACATGGAAGCAACTCTTCGATACCGATGCATGCACAGTCTGCGGGCGCTGCACCTCGGTCTGCCCAGCACATGCAACGGGCAAGTCGCTCGACCCACGCGAGATTGTTCTCAAAGTCGGCGAGGTCATGAACGCAACTGCATCGCCACAGACCTCTCCGCCGGTAGGAGTAGTTGACGGGATCTCTATACGCGCTAACTCGGTATTCGAGCGCATCACATCTGAAGAGGTCTGGGCATGTACAACCTGCAAGGCCTGCGATGAGATCTGCCCTGTCAACATTGAGATCCTCGACAAGATTCTCGACATGCGCCGTTACCTCGCCCTTATGGAGTCTGACTTCCCAGCAACACTCGGCAACGTCTACCGATCGATGGAGAACTCCTCGAACGTCTATGGCATGAACCAAGGCGACCGCGGCGCTTGGGCCGATGATCTCGAGGGTATTGAGATCATGGAGCCTGGGGTACCGGCAACTACGCAGCACGAGTACCTGATGTGGGTTGGTTGCGCTGGGTCATTCGACGACCGAAACAAGAAGACGAGCCGCGCGCTTGCCAAATTGCTTCAGCGTGCAGATATCGACTTTGCAATTCTTGGCCCAAGCGAACTCTGCACCGGTGATAGTGCACGGCGTTCAGGTAACGAGTACATCTTCCAGATGCTCGCTATGCAGAACATCGAGATGCTTGACGGCGCGGGTGTAACAAAGATCATCACGCAGTGCCCGCACTGCTTCAACACACTTGCAAACGAGTACCCACAACTCGGTGGTAACTACGAGGTTGTTCACCACTCGCAGTTCCTCTCACAGTTGATCGATGAGGGCAAGCTCTCAATGGCGGGTGCATCACTCGCAGAGCGTGTTACCTATCACGACTCCTGCTACCTCGGTCGACACAACGACGTCTACATGGCGCCTCGTAATGTCATCGGATCGCTAAAGGGAATCGACATTGTTGAGATGCCTCGCAACGGCACCAAGGGAATGTGCTGTGGCGCAGGTGGCGCACGCATGTGGATGGAGGAGAGCACCGGCAAGAAGGTCAACACTGAGCGAGCACAAGAGGCGCTCAGTACCGGTGCAACACGTGTCGCTGTGGCCTGCCCGTTCTGCTACGTGATGATGGATGACGGAGTCAAGGGCGAGGGTAGAGAGAATGTAATTGTCCAGGACATCGCAGAGATGCTCCTAGAGGCAATCGAGTCGGACCCCTCAAACCTCGACCAGACCAGCATCGTCTAA
>JBAXPT010000034.1:0-13478 GCA_037132095.1 Actinomycetes bacterium | reverse complement strand
GCGATAACAGGTTTCATAAACCAACGGTGGCGTGCCTCCCTTTGGTCACAGCACTAAGTTGCGGGTGTTCGTAGATCCGGACCTGTTGCAGTACGCCGAGATGTGTGCAGGAGCGGGAGAATCGAACGATAACTTCGGTGCGAACCCGAATGACATCGTGCGTGTCGCCCGTGGAGTAGTCACCGACCTGAAGGGCGCATAAATCAACCATTCCCAAGGGATCATTGAAGTTATCCTTCACACATGACCGATAGACCAGTGCTTCACCTCTCGTTGCCAGTGGATGATCTTCACGCCGCAAGGGCTTTCTACGAACACACACTCGGGTGTCGTATTGGACGCGAGCGAGAAGATTGGTTCGATGCCTGGTTCTATGGACTACAGTTAACGCTGCAGTTGAGACCGCTTGAAGTAATGACTCTCAGCCAACAAGGTGTTCGGCATTTTGGAGTCATCCTTCCCTCATTGACAGAGTTTGATGAAGTTGTAGAACGTGTTGCGGTATCCGGGCATCCTTGGATCTCAAAACCTGAGATACATAGTGGCGCCGAGTTAAATGGAAAACTGGGAGGGAAACTTGCAGACCCCAGCGGGAATATCATCGAAATTAAGTTCTATTCGGATAGCGCTGACTATCTGAGTTGAGGTTCCTAGACCAAAGGCGGCGCCCCATACAAGGGCAAGAACAAATAACGCCGACTTCTCTCAATCGGCGGCGTCTGAGACCTTCACTAGAAGTTTTCCTGTGTGCTCGCCAGTGAAGAGTCTGTTTAGTGTCGCAGGAGCATTCTCTAAGCCCTCTACAACCTCGACTGCATAAACCAGAGAACCGTCAAGCACGAGCGGCAGCAGTTCGCCTATTGCTTCAATGAAGCGGTCTAGGTAATCGAGTAGAAGAAATCCCTCCATACGCGCGCGCTTGTTCACAAGTTCGAATGTGTTAAAGACCGGCGGGAGAGATTCGGCGGTGTAATGCGAGATCGCTCCGCATACTGCAACTCGAGCACCAATTGCGAGGTTCGCTAAGACTGCGTCAAGTATTTCTCCCCCCACGTTGTCGAAGTAAACATCTACGCCGTCTGGGCAGAGCTCACGCACGCGCTCCTCGACGTTCTCCGTCTTGTAATTAATGCATGCATCGAACCCGAGGTCCTCGACTACCCAACGACACTTCTCGTCGCTCCCTGCTATTCCGACGACGCGTGCACCAGCGATTCGTGCGAGTTGACCTGCAACCGAACCAACACCTCCTGCCGCTCCAGAGATCACAAACGTCTCTCCAGCTTGGAGCTTTGCTACATCGTGGACACCAAACCATGCGGTGAGGCCGGTCGATCCATAAATGCTCAATACATCAGTCGCTGGCAACCCGGCAGGGATCACATTTGCAGCACGCTCATCGGCGTCGATCACGGCGTAGTCCTGCCAACCGAGCAGACCAAGCACAAGATCTCCGACTGCATACGAATCACTGCGCGAATCCACCACAACCCCAAGCCCAGCGGCACGCACTACATCACCGATCGGGACGGCCGGCAGGTAGGAGTCTTCTTCGCGCATCCAGACTCGGTTTGTTGGATCAACTGAGAGATACGCCATACGGACAATCGCCTCGCCCTCTCCTGCCTCGGGGACAGGCCCCTCAACAGTCTTTAGGCAGTAGTCGCCTACCAGACCGCTCGGGCGCGCAGTGAGAATAATTTGTCGATTAACCATTGAAGACTCTTTATCTGCCATACCAAAGAGGTTGCCACATCTAACATCTCCCATGTGAGTCCTGACCCCTCATCACTAGTAGCACTTGAGCGCTACCCGATTCTCGACCTCAGCTCGAGCAGAGCGGCCGAGCTAATTAGTCAGTGCAGATCAGATATACGACGCAATGGCATGGCGGTTCTACCCAGGTTTGTCCACCACGAGATGCTCCCGGCGATGGCGGCTGAAGCCGAGAAACTAAGCACAGGCTCCTACCATCAGGACCTTCTCGGCACTCCATACCTAGAGGTCCCCGGCGAGCATTGGCCAATGGATCACCCGCGCCTTGCTTTTGGGAGAAGCGCACTTACAGCCATTCCTTACGACGTCTTCCCCGAGAACTCTGCTCTCCGCTCTCTCTACGAGTGGGACTCGCTACTCAAATTTATTCAAGCTGCTCTTGGTCTTGATGCGCTCTACCGTTACGCAGATCCCCTCAGCGCTCTCAACGTTGCTGCCATGCACGACGGAGACGAGCTGGCTTGGCATTTTGATCAGACCGACTTTGTTGTCTCCCTTGCGCTCCAGCGACCGCTTAGCGGCGGAGAGTTTGTCTGTGCGCCCTTGGTCCGCAGCCCAGATAACGAGAATTACGAAATGGTCGCGTCATGTCTCAATGATGACGACGGCGCACCGATAATCGTTGTTCCATTTGAGCCAGGGAGCCTCATGCTCTTCGAAGGGCGTAACTCGCTTCATCGAGTCAATAAGATCAGCGGACCAATTGCTCGCCACGTCGCTCTCCTAGGTTATGACCGCCTCCCCGAGCAGCATGGCAGCGAACTTCTAAAGACAATCCGATACGGCCGCACGACTTAACCAGGGAGATCAAGATGCAGGAACTATCCAACAAAGTTGCGGTAATTACAGGTGCCGCAAGCGGGATCGGACTCGCTCTGGCTAAGCGCTCTGCAGCCGAAGGTATGCGCGTAGTAATGGCCGACATAGAGGCGCCAGCGCTCGCTGAAGCAGTTGCAGAGATCAAGGCAACCGGTGCGACTGCCATTGGGGTAGTAACCGACGTTGCGAACGAAGCCTCTATTCAGGCACTCGCCGATCGAGCCTTTGAGGAGTTTGGAGCGGTTCACATGCTCTGTAACAACGCTGGCGTATCCGGCGGGGGTGGGCCGAGCTGGGAGATTCCAGACAACGCTTGGCAGTGGACATTCGGCGTAAACCTCTGGAGCGTGGTCTACGCACTACGCGCGTTTATACCGAGAATGATTGAGCAAGGCGAAGGACACATTGTTAACACTGCCTCCTCCGCAGGCCTCAAGACGCTTCCGTTTGTAGCTCCATATGCTGCTACTAAACATGCTGTCGTTGCCATTAGCGAGGCGCTCTGCATAGAGCTTGCAATGTTTGCGCCCGCCCTTGGGGTATCAGTGCTCTGCCCTGGATGGGTAGACACCAAAATTGCTGACTCCGACCGCAACTGGCCAGCACACCTCGGGGAGCCGCAGACCGCTCCAGAGGGTGGAGATGACATGAGAGAGATCAGTCGAGGGCTCCTCACTGCTGGCATCAGTCCATCAGTAGCCGCTGACTGCGTATTCGATGCAGTAAACGAAGGGCGCTTCTGGGCCTTCCCTGACGGAATGGGTCCTCGTCTCGCTCATGCGCGAATCGACGAGATCGATGGTGGAACTCTCCCGGTTATGACCGAGTTGTTCGACGACACTGACTACGGCCGCACTAAGTAAATAAACAAGACGATCCACCGTCTCGACTAAAAGGCGATCTGCCCCATCTTGCCGGATTGATAATCCTCGAAAGCCTCGATGATCTCCTCGCGCGTATTCATCACAAAGGGCCCATACCTTGCAACCTGTTCGCGAATCGGTAGCCCTGCAAGCACTAACACGTCTGCAGGTTCAGAGCCGCGTGCAACTATCTCCACAGATTCGCCATCCGGGGCGAGCATCACAAGGTCTGACTCTTCGGCATCTACTCCCCCAGCGGTAACTGCGCCATGGATTACGTAGACCATTGCGTTCCAGTCATGTGGAAGGTCCCCAGAGAACGAACCATCGGCACCGAGTAATACATGCCAATAAGCAATCGGGGTATGGGTCGATACTGCTGGCTCATTTCCGTCGAACACACCGGCAATGACTCTTACCAACGTTCGTCCGTCATCGAGTGTTACCTCTGGAATATTTGAGGCAAGTATCTCTTGATACTGCGGTGGCTTCATCTTCTCGGCAGCAGGAAGATTTACCCAGATTTGGAAACCCTCCATGATGCCGCCATCGGTCTGAATCTCTTTCGCAGGCATCTCAGAGTGGACGACTCCGGCACCGGCGGTCATCCATTGGACTGCACCGGGCCCGATTCGCCCAGCGTTCCCGGCTGAGTCTTTATGCTCGAAAGCGCCTTGAAGAATGTAGGAGACCGTCTCGAACCCACGATGCGGATGGTCAGGCGCACCCTGTGCCTCGCCCGGCGCCCAGTCTTGTGGACCCATATGGTCGAGCAGTAGGAACGGATCAACCATCGAGAGTTGCGAGGTCGGGAATGGACGACGCACCTCAAACCCTGCACCCTCAGTTGCATGCATTGAGTGGATTAAGGCTGCGCCGGTTCTTGGAGTCGTCATCAATTTCTCCTTATTTAGCTTGCTTCACGGTACCCCGCTCAACATCAGACACAAGCAATAGAGAGCGAGAGAAGCCCCGGACAGCCTGTGCCGTAGGCTGAGGCGCAATGGATGACATCACGTTTTTTGGCCTAAGGGATCACGAAGATCCCACCGTCTGGAGTTTCGATGTGGAGCGCAGACTCTGCTCAGGTATCGGAGCACTCTTCGGAGGGGCAGGTCTTGGAGCTGCGATCACTGCGCTCGAGCACTACACGCATCGACCTACAGTCTGGGCGACGGCCCAGTTCTTGGAGTTCGCTCTCCCACCAGCAGAGTTAGAGATAACTGTTGAGGAGATGGTGCGAGGGCATCAAGTGAGTCAAGCACGCGCTGTCGGGCGAGTAGACGGCAGAGAGATTTTTACGGTCCAGGCTGCATTGGGTGAGAGAGATGTGCCTTTCTTGGGCGAGTGGGCGGAGCGCCCAAAAGTTCCACCACCTGAGGATTGCGTTGGGCGCGAGATTCCGCCCCACATGCGCGGCACGATTAGCGAGCGAATGGATATGCGCCTCGCAGATGCTCGCGACTTCTCGGAACTCGACGGCATTGAGGGATCTGGTCGGTGCTCGCTTTGGGTGCGCCTACCTGAGTTCTTAGAGATGTCCGCAGCGGCTCTCGCAATAGTTGGCGACTACGTTCCCTTTGGGATATCGCAGGCACTCGGGCAGCGCGCAGGGGGGAATAGCCTCGACAACACCCTAAGGATCTGCTCTCGTACTCCAACAGAGTGGATACTCGCAGACGTTAGGATCCACGCAGTCGGGCATGGATTTGGGCATGGGCTAGTACACCTCTGGGGAGAGGATGGCACCCTCTTAGCCTCGGCAAGCCAGTCAGCAATTGTTCGCAAGTTTCGGGAAGACATGATTCAGGAGAAACAGAAATGACCGAGCAACGCTGGGGAGTAACTATCCCTTTAATGGGCGTAACACTCGCCGATCACCGCAAATATATTGAGGAGATTGCTGAGCTTGGTTTTACAGATGTTTGGTCAAGCGAGGCCGGCGCACACGATGCCTTCACGCCGCTCGCATTGGCAGCATCATGGACCCCTTCGTTACGACTCGGCAGCGCAGTCATACCTGTTTACACGCGCGGTCCAGCGCTACTTGCTCAGTCGATTGCATCGCTATGTGAAGCGGCACCTGGCCGAGTAGCGGTCGGGCTCGGCACCTCATCGAATGTAATTGTCTCACGATGGAACAACATTCCATTCGATAAGCCCTACCAACGCACACGCGACATGATCCGCTTCCTGCGCTCCGCACTCGCCGGGGAGAAAGTCACCGAAGAGTACGAGACATTTAAAGTGGATGGTTTCCGCCTCGGCTTGCGAGTCACGCAGCAGCCCCAAATACTCGTTGGGGCACTTCGCCCGGGGATGTTAAAACTTGCCGGCACGGAGGGTGACGGGGCAATCGTCAACTGGCTCTCTGCCGAGGATGTGAAGGTAGTCGCACCGCTAGTTGGGGTGGATAAAGAGGTTGCCGCGCGTATCTTCGTTATGCCTAGCGAGGATCGAGCGGCAGTTCGTGCAATGGGTACCCGCCTGATTGCCGAGTACATGAACGTCCCCGTCTACGCAGCGTTCCACGAGTGGATCGGGCGCGGCGAGGCCTTTCGCGATATGTGGGATGCATGGAAAGCAGGAGACCGCAAGAAGGCAACGGAGTCGATCCCAGATGAGGTACTCGATGCCCTAATCGTCAACGGATCTCCAGAAGAATGTGCAGAGCACGTAAAGAAATATGCAGCCAACGGGATTACCACCCCAATGCCGATGATGCTCGCCTCCCCCGATGACACCATGAAGGTTCTTCGTGCCCTTGCCCCAAGTGCATAAAGCATCGCAGATACTTCATCGCTCTAATCGCATAGTCTGACTCCTTATGGCTCCACAGAGACAGCCCGGCACGACACGCGCATTGATTCTTGCTGCGGCACTCCAGAGATTCGCCGACGAGGGCTTTGCCTCTGCGAGCCTCACTGATATTGCATCCGATGTTGGGATTAAGCGCCCGAGCTTGCTTCATCACTTTCCCTCCAAGGAAGCACTGTACCGCGAGGTTTTGATCGCCGAACTAGTCGACTGGACCTCGCTCGTGAACGTCGCCATTGTTGGTGGGAGTGGCGGATGGGAGAAAGCCGAACGCGTGTTGGTTGCAGCGTTCGAGTACTTCGAGGCACACCCTGCGTTTATTCGTCTCACTAGACGCGAGGCCCTTGGCAGTGGGCCCATGCTCTCCGAAGAACTTGGGGAGGTCCTACGCCCAATGTTCGATAACGCCGTAGATTTTCTAGAGCGTGAGATGGATGCCGGGCGATTCCGCCGCTACGACGCTGCACAGTTCTTGCTTACGGGCTACGGCGCAGTCCTCTCATACCTCTCTGACGCGCCTCTAGCGGCAAAGCTGTTGGGGATCGATCCGCTATCCCCTGAGGCTCTCGCTGCGCGCCGCAGGCATGTACTCGATCTCCTGCGAGGTGCACTCGATCCTGAGTACCAGTCACAGGAGAACTAGCAGGAGAACAAGCAGCAGAATCAATAGCGCTCTAGAACTTCAGGCGCTCCTGCCACTTATCGATTTGCTCGACATCTCCAAAAATCTCAATGGATGACGGTAATACTCTCCCGAGAATAAGTAGAAGGAGATCTGAGGCTGTCGCACGCGCTGCAACGTCGCCCTTGTCGTGCTCATGCTTAAACTCAACACCCTCAGCACCAACAGTGATCAGCCATTCTCCCTCGCAGTCGGTGGCGTGCAGATGAAGGCGCTCACCCACACCCCGAATATCTGTATCGGGTCGAAAGGCTAGGTTCTCAAGAATTTCATCCAGACCATCGGAGGCTAAGGCTGCATTTATAGGCTCTGGGGACCCAACAGCGCTCTGAATATCCCATCGATGAACACTAATTTCATGGGCTAGGCGCCGAGACCAAAATAGAGCGTGACTATCAGCACCCCACGACCAGCAGTCATCCGTTGGATCTGCCTCCGCCATCACCGCCGCCGCTTCACCAGCCTTCTGAACCAACCAGTCTCCATAATCAATTCGCTCCTGAGGTAACCCGATATCGAGGCTCCTCGGCTCCACACGCTCGGGCCGCTGCTCCACGACTGCACTGCCCCAGACGAATACTGTGCCTATGTGCTTGACGAGCCGACCCAGATCCCACTCTGGAGTTGCAGGGACCGGCATTTCGGGGCCCGCATTCGAAAATACATCGCGAATCGCTGCTGCATCCGTGTTAAACGAATTTATGTACTCAACATGACTCAAGTTACTCATAGAAGCAAACCTTATCCTTTGGATGCATGCATCAAAATAATGTCTCCGAAGCCTCTTCGTTGGGGGCCATCGCGAGCATCAAGGTCGAGTCGTTATTGCGCGTGTTGTTCACAGCCGTACTCACTTCATGCCATGCCACTACATCGTCAGGCGCTGGAGCGAGGAGTCCGTCAAGTTCCTTCATCACTGTCGATGTATCCAACCATGCAGCCCAATTCTGCTCGTCAAGGATCACCGGCATTCGATTGTGTATTGGCTCGATCGTGGAGTTCGCTTGAGTGGTAAGAATCGCGCAAGTACGTAACGGAGTATTTGCCTCACTCTGATCAGATGGATCCAACCACGACTCCCAGATGCCGGCGACTGCAATTGGTTGCCCTGTATTCGCGTGGATAAAGACTGGCTGCTTAGTTCGCTGCCCATCGACGGCTCTCCATTCATAGAAACCATCGACTGGAATAATGCATCTGCGCGATGCGTATGCACTCTTGAATGAAGGTTTCTCTTTTACCGTCTCGCTCCGTGCATTGATTAGGCGATCTCCGATTGCCTTGTCTTTAGCCCACCTCGGCACCAATCCCCATCGCATGCGATCAATTACTCGCTCGCCTGCTGGGGTGTTGAGTACAACGGTCACGTCTCTGCGCGGCGTTACGTTGTAGTCCGGATCGGCGAGATCGGTTACTACCTCAAAAGCCCCAAACTGCGCGAGGAGTAGTGCCGGCGAAGATGCTTGGACGAACCTTCCGCACACGTGACTGAGTTCAGGTGCGGTTTGAAGATTGATCCGGGTCCACAAAACGGACACTTGACCAATGTCCGTTAATCGCACAGACGCGCCCATCGGAGAGTCCAGCCTCAAGACCAATCTCTTGAACCGGCTCAAAGGTGAGATCGGTTGCTACGCCGGATGTGCGCTTGGGCCATGCGACCCAGAGACTTCCACCATCAGAAAGGGAGCGTCTAAAACCTGGCATGCGTCGCGTAAGTTCAGCGCGCCGTGTTGCGAAGAAGACAATTACATCCGCGCGTCCACGTGCATTTGATCGAACCTCAACACTAGCGGGGAGCTTCCCTAACTCACGATGAAATCCAGGCGGGCAAGAGATCAACGCAACGACTGCATTCTCTTTGATCCCTAATTTTTTCGGGAGAGACGATGTCGATGGACTCTTAGCTTCAGGCATGGGATATGCATTCCACCTAAATTTCGGCCCCGCGTCAAATGCAGGATAAATCCCAACAAACGTATTCGCTACTCAGGTGCGCGATAGTTGGTAAACGCGGGCACCAAAATTGCGAGTACTCCGACGGCGAGAATGCATATGACTCCCCCTGAGACAACCGAGACTGTTGGCGATGCAAGTGTCGCCACCAAGCCGGCCTCCATATCGCCGAGGCGTGGACCACCCGTTACTACCAAAATGTGTATGCCGGAGAGCCTGCCACGCAGATCATCGGGGACAGACCTCTGAAGAATCGTGTTCCGAAATACCGCAGAGATCACATCAGCCCCACCGGCAACGGCTAGACACCCGAGAGCCAAGCCGATACTTGAGCCACTCAATCCAAATGCCACGATTCCCGCCCCCCAGAGGGCAACAGCGATCAGAACAGCGAGTCCTTGCCTCTTGATCCTGTGGACCCATCCAGAGGTAAGGGCGCCAATCAGGGCCCCCACTGCAACCGCCGAGAAGAGCAACCCAACCAACTCAGGGCCAGCGTCAAACTGCACCTGCGCAAGGACCGGGAAGAGCGCTCTAGGCATACCAAATATCATTGCAATGAGGTCAACGATGAATGTGGCCTGCAGAACCCTGCGCCCCTTTAGGTAGCGGAAACCAGCTGTGACTCGCGCCCACCCCTCCTCGTCGCTCACGTCAGGCTCGGAGAGAGGCTCGGAGCGGTCTCTCTCGAGGCCAGAAGAATTGGGGCCAGAAGAATCGAGACCTGAAGAGTCGCCGCCCTCAATATGGGCTGGTATTTGGGCTGGTCTACGGGCAGGTGGATGAGGGCGCATTAAACGCACGCTGATCAGTGCAGCTGCGAATGTGACGAGATCAAGTCCGTATGCGATCCCAAGCCCGAAACGAGCGATTAATAGTCCTCCGAGCGCAGGCCCAACGATCAAACAGGTATTCCACATGGCCTGGTTGAGAGCCAAGGCTGCAGGGAGTTCATCGTGGGGTACAAGATTTGGCGTCATAGCGGAGCGAGCGGCCAATGCCAAGCTCCCCGAGCCAGCGACCAAGGCTGCAGCGAAATAGACGAGCAGGAGCGGGGGAGATCCAATCCAGACCCCGGCGAGAAGCAACAGAGCAGCCCCGGCCTCACACCAATGAGCAATTAGAAGAATGCTGCGGCGGTCATGGCGATCAACAAGGGGCGCTCCGAATAATGCAGATAGCAGTATCGGCACAAACTGCACCAACCCGATTCCCCCGACGGCAAGCGCCGATCCAGTGATGCGATAGACCTGGACGTAAAGGGCCACTACTGCGATGTTGGAGCCGGTCTCCGAGACGAGCTCGCCTAGCCAGAGGAGTCGAAACTCTCGCCTTCTAAGCGGACGAGTATCGATCATTAAACGAGCGAGTCGCCCGCGCTCAGGTGCCTCGGATGTCGCTTTATTCTCAGCCACCCGGCACCTCAATCAAAATCCGACCTTCGCGCTGGCATTTAGAGCGTGGCCTCGCTATCCTTGGGCCCAGCAGCGTAACCACGCCGCAAATATGCCGCCTCAAGAACCAGTCTAGGAGCAACAAATGCCGATCCGTCTAGGTGACGAAGCACCCAATTTTACAGTCGAGACCACCGCGGGAACGATCAATTTCCATGAGTACCTCGGAGACTCTTGGGGGATCCTCTTCTCTCACCCCAAAGACTTCACCCCAGTCTGCACAACAGAGCTCGGAGCCTTTGCGAACCGCAAGGCTGATTTCGACTCGCGAAATGTGAAGCTAATCGGCGTGAGCGTAGATGATCTCGCATCTCACAACGCGTGGATCGGTGACATCGCTGAGACGCAAGGTACTGCTCTCAACTACCCGCTTATCGCAGACCCAGACCGCGTAGTAGCGGGTCTCTACGACATGATCCACCCGAACGCCAATGACACGCTCACAGTGCGTTCCGTATTTGTGGTCGGGCCAGACAAGAAAATCAAACTCACACTGACCTACCCGGCGAGCACTGGTCGCAACATCGACGAGATCATCCGAGTGATCGACTCCCTCCAGTTGACCGCCAAGTTCTCGGTTGCAACTCCAGTTAACTGGGAAGACGGTGACGACGTAATCATCGGAGCTTCAGTAAGCGACGAGGATGCGAAGGTTAAATTCCCAGGCGGCTGGAAGACCATCAAGCCTTACCTCCGAGTTCTTCCACAGCCCAACAAATAATTTCTTCGAATTAAGGAATTAGAGCCATCCGAGAGGGTCGACCGGTACTCCATTTACCCTCACCTCGAAATGCAGGTGAGGGCCGGTGGCATAACCGGTTGACCCAACGGATGCGATGCGCATCGAGGCAGTTACTGCCTGCCCAGCGCGTACGTTGAACGAAGACAGATGAGCGTAGAGCGTCGCTACTCCTCCGCCGTGATTAATCACCACTGCGTTTCCGTATCCGGTCTGGTAGCTAGCACTGACCACTACACCTGAAGCAGCGGCTCGCACTGGTGCACCCATCCCAGATGCAAAGTCGACTCCGGAGTGCATTCTTGTATCGCCGAAAATTGGATGGACCCGAGTCCCAAAGGTTGACGTAATAGCCCCATCAGCGGGGCGCACCATACGCCCAGGGCGAGACCCAGTGTTGCGGCCTCTAAGGCTGGCAGCGATTCGGTCAGACTCCGCCTGAAGAACTGCAAGTTGCCGAGTGAACTCTGCCTTTCGCGAACGTATCTTTGCCAATGACGCCGCCTCTGCTCGCTCCTCCTCAGATGCCGAGGCGGCTGCAGTTGCCTGCTCTATGCGAAGAGCGGAGACAGCTTGAGTCTCCAGATCTACAACAGAGCGTTCGGCTGAAAGTTCCGCCTCCCTCTCCGAGAGGGCCCGACGTGCTCCAGTAAATGTGCGGATCAAGATGTTTGAGTACTCCGAAGATGCAGATAAATACTTCGTACCTACCACCAGATCATGGAAGCCCTTTGCTGCTCCAGCGAGAGCAGCGAACCCGCCCTCTGATGAGCCACCGCGATACATGCGTGCTGCTGAGCGCTGAAGATCGTCGCGTGCAGATCTAAGCTCTCGACGATTCTCTTTAATCTGCAGAGCGAGAGCGTCGATTCGTGCACCTACTTCGCGCCGCTTCGCCACCGCCGCAGACAACTGCGCGTCTACCTCAGCGAGCCGAGCCTGAGCCGCTTCACGCTTCGCACGAATGGAGGAGAGTTCACGAAGGGCAGCGGACTCCTCGGCCGAAGCATCACCGATATTGCGCAGAAGGCTCTGCTTCGTAGGGGCTGGGGAAGTAGCCGCTTGCGCTAGCGCAGACCCAGGGGCGATAAGACCGATGGAGCAGACAAGTAACGCCCCTAAGACTCGTTTCATAACAAGAGGGCCGATAAGGCCTAGGCCTCGATGAAGCGCCGCAGACCGATTATTGCCCCAAGCACACCGATTCCAGCGCCAATCGCAACCAGCATCAATCCGATTGTGATGGCATCCCCGGTTGTTACGTAGAACCCACGAGAGAAATCAGAGTTGCGAGAGATGGCATTTGTTAAGACGTTCTGAAGCCCAAGCATCGCCATAAAGGCAACAAGTGCCCCCACGACGCCTTGCACCAACCCCTCGAGCATGAATGGGATACGAACAAACCAGTTAGAGGCTCCAACAAGTTTCATAACCTCAATCTCGCGCCTACGCGCAAACGTAGCGAGCCTGATCGTATTTACAATTAAGAACAATGATGCAAAGAGCAGCAGGGCGAAGATGACGATAAATGCGGTTCTAATCCATGCAGTCGCCGAGAGGAGTTGGCGCACCTGTTTCTCTGCGGTCTTGACCTCGTCTACACCAGGTTGACTCTGGAACCGATCAGCAACCGTCTTGGTTAACTCAGCTTTGATCGGCGCAACTCGGAATGAGGATGGCAATGCAGCCGCATCAACACTGTTGACAAGATCGGGCTGATCTTTGAACAAACGTCGGAACTCAGTAAGCGCATCATCCTTGGTTAGGTACCTAAAATCTCTTACCTCAGGGTCGTTCACTAATTGGCGCTGGACGGCAGCAATCTGAGCATCCGTGGCATCTACGTTCATGAATACTTCGAGCTCGACGCCGTTCTTCCATCGCTCTGTACCGTGATTTACAAGTGTATTTAGCATCCATGCGCCGCCTAAGACGCATAACGAAACAGTTACCGTAATTACTCCTGCAATCGTCATCAAGAGGTTTCGCTTTAGGGATACGAGTGTCTCACGCGCAAAATAAGAGAGTCGAGTGATCATAAGCAGGCCTCAGGTGCCAACGCCGTAGACACCGCGAGCCTGGTCGCGCTCTACACGTCCATGCGCGAGTTCAATTACTCGTCGCCGCATGCGGTCGACCATCTGCTGATCATGGGTAGCCATAACAACTGTCGTCCCTGTGCGGTTGATGCTGTCGAGAAGGCGCATGATGCCATCGGTCGTGTCAGGGTCAAGGTTTCCGGTGGGCTCATCTGCGAGAAGGATCAACGGACGATTTACAAACGCTCGAGCTATAGAGACTCTCTGCTGCTCGCCACCGGACAACTCGAGAGGAAACCGCTCCGCCTTCTCTGCCAAGCCCACGAGCTCAAG
>JBAXPT010000033.1:0-13771 GCA_037132095.1 Actinomycetes bacterium | reverse complement strand
CTCGGTCTGAGGGGTTTCACGAACCTTTCCAAACATCTCAGATGACGACGCTTGGTAGAAACGAATCGGGTTGTTATCTGTGCCGCCGACGATGCGCACTGCCTCGATCATTCGAAGGACCCCTAGGCCTGTGATCTCGGCAGTAAGTTCAGCTTGTTTAAAGGAGAGCTGCACAAAAGAAATGGCACCAAGGTTGTAGACCTCATCCGGCTGAACCTGTTCTACTGCAGCGATCAGCGATGAGAGGTCGCGCAGGTCGCCATCAATCATCTCAATGGCTGGGTTCTCCTCTAAGACCATCTCGGCCTTCGGGTTGGCCTGACCACGAATGAGTCCGAAGACTTGATATCCGTTCTCCACTAGGAGTTTGGATAGGTGCCTACCGTCTTGGCCAGTGATTCCAGTTACCAGTGCGCGCTTCATGTAACTCCTAGTTACGTTTGTGCCAAGCAGATTTGGAAATCGCTGTTTTAGCGTCCCGAAGGATACACCGCATCTCTAGATACTTCGGCGAGTCCATTCGGGGTCTAATTGCATCAGGAACTCGGCGCAGCGTTGCTCTTCATCGGTCTCGCCAATCGCCCCAGCGCTGCGGCGTAGCCCGTCTACAGCGCGTAAAAATCCACGGTTCGTAGGCTCGCTCCAGCGAACCCATCCAGAGCCTCGCCACCCAGATTGACGCAGGCGGTCAAGGCCGCGGTGGTACCCGACTCGGTAGCAGGCGTATGCCTCGACGTCGTCACGGGCCAGATCGCCGAGAGTCGCCCAAGCCTCGAGGTTGCGTGGCCACTGCGCCACTACATCTGAGACAAGGTCTCGACGAGAGGCTGGCGGTGCAGCGAGTGCGTGAGAAAGGGCATTTGAGGCCTCGGCCTCCTCAGGGGCGAGCCGGGTCTCAGGGGGGCCATTTGGGTTAAGGCTGATTGGTTGATCGGTCATATGGCACACGCTACGCGTATTTCTCGCCACAATCCTCATACAACGTGGCTTTTGATGAACGGAGCCTGAGAGATCCCGAGCGGGCGAGCATGTGGTTTTGTCGTGCTCCACCGGTACGATTACATGGTGAGCAAATCCGAAGTAAGTAAGAGCTCAGAGAAGACGGCGCACTCAAGCCCGACCACGCGCCTCGTGCTCGTTCGCCATGCAGTTACTCCCCAGACTGGTCCGCTTCTCTCAGGGCGCAAGCCCGGAATAGATCTATCTGATGAAGGGCGCGCTCAGGCGAAGGCTGTCGGTATTCGCCTCGCACCCCCTGTGAGGATCGATCGAATATTTGCGAGCCCGATTGAGCGCACTCAGCAGACTGCTCAAGCAATTGCAGAGCACCACAACCTCGAGGTAGTAACCCTTGATGGTGTAATCGAGGCGGAGTACGGCGACTGGACCGGTGGTGCTATTGCCGAGCTCGCACGGACAGATCTATGGAGAGTTGTGCAGACCGCGCCATCGCGCGCGCGCTTCCCTAATGGTGAAGGTATAGCGGAGATGCAGGCGCGCATGGTCGCCGCTCTTGATGAATTGATTACAAATCACGCAGGGGAGCATATTGTCGTTGTCTCGCATGCAGACCCGATCAAGTCCGCTATTGCGCATTACACCGGAATGCACCTGGACCTATTCCAGCGAGTAGTCGTCTCGCCCGCATCAGTGACTGTCTTTGAGTTCGGTGGATATGGTGGATCCCTCGTGAAACTCAACGAGACTGGGAGCCTCTCCGAGCTCGTTGCGCAACCTAAGGGCGAAGATTCATGAGCGACGACAAGACAATTGAGTTTGAGGAGACGGAGTCGCTGGCGGCTGGTGCGATTGGTCGCCCGGGGGAGAGGGTCTTCTATGTGCAGGCGGAGCAGCGCGGCATGAAGATAACAATCTTGGTCGAGAAACAGCAGGTGGCGATGCTCGCTGCGGAGTCAGGTGCATTCTTGGATCGCTTAGCGGATGAGTTCCCTGAGGGAGGCAATGACACTGCATGGCCGCTTCCGCGCTCCATCGTTGAAGAGCCTGCGGTTCCACTATTTAGAGCGCGCACAATTGGGATCGGTTATGAACCTGATCGTCAACGCGTATTGATTGAGCTCCAGGAAAATTTTCCTGACGAAGACGAGGAACTCGAAGAGCCCGAGGGTTTTATAGTCCGTATTTATGCAACTAGAGCGCAGGTGCGCGCTATGTCTGTATTCGGTGCTGCAGCGGTTGGTCAAGGGCGACCCCCATGCCCGCTCTGCACCTTCCCAATGGATCTCGACAGTCATATCTGCCCGCGTTGGAATTGAGTAGCGAGACTCCCGAAGCGAATAATCCTGTCGATAGTAGCGACGGTGAAAATCGCGATACTGAGGTAGTCCTCCTCGGGGAGCTCGATGTATTGGGGCGAATGGCTTGGTCCTCCAATGCCACACTCTTGGTCAATGCATCGCTTGAAGGCATAGAGACCAGAGCTATTTACAAGCCAATCCAGGGTGAGCGTGGCCTCTGGGATTTTCCAGACGGGACCCTTGCCGGGCGCGAAGTATCCGCTTTTGAAGTATCTGAAGCACTTGGTTGGGGAGTCGTGCCATACACAGTTCTGCGTGATGGCCCCTACGGGATGGGCATGGTTCAGCGATTTGTCGAGCATGATCCAGACGATCACTTCTTTACTCTTCGAGATCGCTACGCCGACGAGTTTCGTAGGTTCGCAGTCTTAGATGTTCTTGCAAACAACACTGATCGCAAGGGTGGTCACTGCTTAGAGGAGAAGGGGACGGGTCGGGTATTTGGAATCGACCACGGACTTACCTTTCACCAAGAGTGGAAACTTAGAACCGTGATCTGGGATTTTGCTGGCGAGGAGATTCCGCCTGACCTGCTTAGTGACGTGGAGAGGGTCGTTGATGACCTAGCGAAGAACGGCGAACTATTCGAGAAAATCCGCGATTTGATCTCGCCCTTAGAGATTGCAGCGATGCGAGAACGCGCAGATGAGATATTGGAGGAGGGGACCTTCCCGATTCCGGATGAGGATTACCACTCTGTGCCATGGCCTCTTATTTAGACCCGGTTATTTAGGGCCTTTTATTTAGTAAGCAATCCCGTTACTGCTGCAAGTGGATCACGAAAGAACTGTGATCGCGCCATCACTAGGTGAGCGCCAGCGTCGCGGGCTGCTTCGAGGCTCTCAGTATCTACATGAGACCCAAACCCAAGAATCTTTGCGTTCGGCTCCGCCTCTGCGATGGCTTCAATCGCATCTGCATTACGTGCAAGATCGACGATCACTGCGTCAGCCCCAGCACAATCCGCAATGGTGGATGGAAACTTCACACCAGTTATTGAACCCTGGATCTTGGATCTATCCATAAGGTCGCGAACCAACGCTACGACGACTAAAGATTTATCTACCATGTCGCCTCGGCGTCATCTCGCTGCTCTTCGCTGACAGATTTGGATCCCATTGTGAGTTCGGCTGCGAATGCAGCGATCATTGCGGGGATTATGAAACCCGGTCTCCCGGTTGTCTCTGCTACGAACGTGACTGCAGCGAGCGGGACCCTGTACCCAGCGCCGAGGAATGCGGCTGCGCCGACAACTGCGAAGAGTGTGTCATCCGCGCGCCCTATGAGTCCGCCAGCAAGTCGTCCGGTGAGTGCACCAGCTGCGACTAGTGGAATGAAGACACCCCCAACGCCACCTCCGCTGAGGGTCACTGCATTGGCTGCAATTCGTAGTATGAGCATTCCGGCTACTGCGCCTAGTGCGTGTGTTGGATCAGCCGCCCACTTAATTGCCAGAGTGCCAGTACCGAGGATCACCCCGTCTTTCGCGATCGTCGAGGCAAGCAGAACAATTCCGAAGAGCAGCAAGCCTGCGATGGGAAGACGTAATGAGAGTGGGTACTTCTTCACTATTCGCTTCGCGAGGCGAATCAAGATTGCGAATACGTGGGCAACTGCGCCGGCCGCGATCCCAAGAGCGAGAGCGAGGAGTAAATCCCTCCAATCAATATTCACATTTCCCTGCACAGGGAAGAGACGCGATGGACCCTCAATCCCTACGTTGACAAGGTAACCAGCGAGCGATGCAACCAATATCGGCGCTGGATTGTGGCGGCCTAGGCGGCCTCTGAACGGCACCTCGAGAGCAAAGATCGCGCCTGTTAGAGGAGTTTGGAAAAGGGTGGCTACCCCTGCAGCCGCGCCTGCGACCATGAGCATCTTGGTGTCAGGGCGTTTTATAAAACGCCCTAATCGCGTCTCTGCGAATGCACCTATTCCAGCTCCTGCGTAGAGCGCAACTGCCTCAAGGCCAAGTGCTCCACCGAACCCGATGGTTGCAACTGCACCCATCAGCCTCCCTGGTACAGGCTGGAGATCTAGATGAGAATCAGGTTCGTGGATGTTGCGGATATACGCATCCGCAATTACCGGTGCGGTTCCGCGACCGATGAAACGCAGGCATAGAGCAGCGAGTACGAGACCCACTGCTGGTGCTGCAGCCATAGCAAGTACAGGGAGGCTCTGAACCCGAGCAAGCATCTGTGTGAGGGTGAGTTGCTGAATGCCTGTGACGACGAGACCCGTGATCACTCCAACGCCGGCAGCCAAGAGCATTGGGACGATGCGAAGATCGCTACTTGGCAGCCGTTCTGGTACAGGTGACTCAGACATGGATGCCCTGTTCAGTTGAGGTTCGGATCTGCAGGCTAGCGAGATTGAACTTCGTTATGAGTGTTACTTCACTAGAAGACGAGGCGCTGCTACTGCTGTCTCGGGCCAACGCTTACGCGACTTCTTGGCAAGTTTGTGCATGAGTTCGATTGCTCCAGGGTCGTCGTCTCCAGGGCGCACCTCGATCAAGCCTGCTGCAAGAAGACCATCCATAATCTCGCGACCGATATCAGTGCGAATGATCGTGAGGGTCCAGTCGTTGAACGCTCCGATTCCGCCGGTCGAGATATCCGCATGCTCTGCCGCGAAGTCGGGGCACTGCTTGCATCCTTCGCGGGTCCACTCGTGGCACTCCTTAAGTGGAACCTCGTGGTAGTCGCCGTTCTTCATCCAGATCTGGAAAACACCTTTGATATTCATCTTGCGCATGTCTTCGCGCTTTAGCCCGTACTTAGCCTCGAAGAGCTCCTCGAAGATCGCATCATCAAATGTCTTAGAGCAGAGTAAGCCGATGTTGAGAGAGAGGCGACGCGCAACCTTTCCGGCCTTGCGCTGCTTCATTATCGGCGGTACTGAAGATTGGCAAGACATACCAACCAATGCGATCTTCTCCGCGCCAGACTCGACAGCGTCGTTGTAGGCAAGTGTGTTAGCGGAGTACGTATACCGGCTACCTGCGGAGGCGATTATGTCCTCACGCGTGCGTGCGACTCCGGGGCGTGCCTTCCAAGTCGATCCGTCGCCCTCTAGGTAGGAGACGAGCGCTGCATCGATGATTCCCTTATCGAGGCAGTACAGAAGAATGGCCGAGACGAGTCCGCCGTCTTGGCCAACCTCATGGATGATTTTGTCTGAGGCTCTTGCAAGCACAATGTCTTTGTACATGCCTGAGACCTCTTCAGGCTCGCGCTCACGACCAAATAGGAACTGGTCGATATCGGTCTCCCAATCGCGAAAACGTGGGCATGCGCGTGTGCATGATGTGCAGCCTTTGTCGCCGTGGGAGCAGTCTGATGCTCCCCCGAAGTCCTCGGTTTGAAACGGCTTGTAACGGCCGGAGGAGTCGTCGTAGTCGAGCACGTCATGTGGGCATGCAATTACGCATCCAGCGCATCCAGTGCAGAGACCAGAGGTGACTACCTCGTCGTAGAGGTGTTTCCATTGAAATTTTTCAGGGGCCATAGTTGGAGAGTCTGACACGCTGCGCGCCGGATTTCTATCTTCGGGCCCTAGGGTTTTTGGAATAGATGCGCCGGGGGCCAGGAGAGCGTTCTGCTGCATACTGTGGGAGAATAAAGGGGCGAGTTGAGAGCCTTAATTTGACCCGCACGGTTTTGGAGATGCGAATGAGTACAACTTCAGTGCAACTCGGGAGAATCCCTGAGCCACAGGGCGATCGTATGGATCTCTCGATTGAGGGTATGACCTGCGGAGCCTGCGCGGCGAGCGTAGAACGCGGGCTCAGCGCTGTCTCAGGTGTCGCTTCAGCCCATGTAAATTTTGCGACCGAGCGCGCAACGGTGATTTTTGATCCCGCTAGCGCTGACCGCGAGATGCTTGTTGCTGCAGTAGTGGCGGCTGGTTACAGAGTCTCGGCTCCTTCTCAACCCGGCGAGACAGTGAAGCCGCCAGATGCCTCAATCACTCCTCGATTGCTTGTCAGCGTCATCCTCACTGTCCCTCTAGTACTGCTGTCGATGGTCCCTGCGCTTCAATTTGATGGATGGGGGTGGCTTGCATTTGCACTTGCCACACCGGTCTGGGCTTGGTGCGCCTGGCCCTTCCACACCGCAGCAATCCGTAGTCTTCGACATCGCGCAGCGACAATGGACACGCTTGTCTCGCTCGGAATTACAGCTGCGTGGCTGTGGTCTGTAGTGGCGCTACTCCAGGGTGGCGGAGACGCTCCTATGAACGGAATGTCGCATGGCGGTAGCGAGCCGTCCCTCTACTTCGAGACCGGTGCGGTAATCGTGACACTTGTTGTACTCGGACGGTGGTTTGAGCGCAGGGCTCGCAACCGTGCCGGAGACTCCCTACGCGCGCTCTTCGCATTAGGGGCGCGTACCGCGTACCTTGAGGATGGCTCCGAGATACCGATCGAAGACCTCCAAGTAGGGGATCGTTTTGTAGTGCGCCCTGGAGAACGCGTAGCTACAGATGGAGTTGTCGTTGAGGGCTCATCAGCGCTAGATGTCTCGATGCTCACCGGTGAGCCAATCCCTGTAGAGGTTGCGGTAGGCGACTCAGTCGTCGGGGCAACTATCAATACAACTGGCAGGCTCGTGGTGCGCGCTACACATGTTGGCTCTGATACCGCACTCGCGCAGATAGCGCGCTTAGTTGAGGAGGCACAGGGATCAAAAGCAGAGGTTCAGAGGCTTGCGGATCGTGTATCTGGAGTATTCGTTCCAATTGTTTTGCTTATTTCCGTGGCGACCCTTTTGGGATGGTTGCTATTAGGGGGCTCATCTAACGAAGCCTTCACCGCAGCGGTCGCCGTTTTGATCATTGCCTGCCCCTGCGCTCTTGGCCTTGCTACGCCAACTGCGATAATGGTTGGAACCGGACGTGGGGCGGAGCTAGGGATTCTTATCAAGGGCGGAGAGGTACTAGAGCGCACTCGTGAAATCGATACGGCGATTCTCGATAAGACCGGAACTATTACCACTGGAAAGATGCGTCTTGTATCCGTCTCAACTATCAGCCGATTACCCGATGAGACTAAGAACTCGAGGGCCAACGAAGAGTTGCTGCGGCTAGCTGCTTCGCTTGAGGCAGCGAGTGAGCATCCAATCGCACGAGCGATTACTAACGCTGCGCGCGAAAAGGGTATTGAACTCACCACCCCGACTGATTTCCTAAATGAGCCCGGTGTCGGGGTTGTTGGCAAGATTGACGGCAAGGAAATAAGGGTTGGGCGCGCGGAGTGGTGCGGGGGGCTCGGCGACGGTCTAGGTGAGGTAATTGCCGACGCAGAGTCTCGCGGTGCTTCAGTAATTTATGTTGGCTGGGAGAATGCGGTTCAGGGTGCACTAGTCGTCTCTGACACGGTTAAGGAGACGGCATCCGCTGCGGTAAGTGCGCTCAAGGGACTTGGAATTTCGGTCGTCATGGTGACCGGCGACAGCGAGGCTGCAGCGCAATGGGTCGCAGCATCAGTCGGAATCGATAGGGTTATTGCAGGTGTATTGCCGGCAGGCAAGGCCGAGGTAGTTCGTGGGCTTCAAGGTGATGGACACATAGTCGCTGTCATAGGAGACGGTATTAACGATGCTCCGGCGCTTGCGCTGGCCGATCTAGGGATTGCGATTGGAACGGGCGCAGATGTTGCTCTTGAAGCAAGCGACCTAACCCTTGTGTCAGGCGATCCGCGCGGCGCTGCCGATGCAATCGAACTATCGCGCAGGACTCTCTCAACAATAAAAGCGAACCTCTTCTGGGCATTCGCTTATAACGCTGCGGCAATTCCTCTCGCCGCTGCAGGGATTCTCAATCCGGCAATAGCGGCGGCAACTATGGCGTTCTCAAGTGTTTTTGTAGTCTCAAATTCGCTACGCCTCCGCAGGTTCAAGCCACTTCGGTAGTAAGTGGTGCGCAGCGCACGACTTGTAGCGCATGGCTACTTGGAGCTGATCCAGTCTTCAACAATTTTTTGCTGCGCCTCGGCGAGTTCACGAAGGTTGCTAATTATCGCATTCTCGACGCGAGCCCCAACGAGAAGAACCTTTACCTTGATCATGCCTCTCACAATCCGTGTACTTGCTTCGCCTTCCCCATTTGACTCCACGCGTGCGGTGTAGCGACCCTGCAATAGGTCAGGGTAGTGATCAGGGCGTATCTCAAAGCGAGATAGTCCTTTCGAGAGGTCGTGCTCGCCCATCTCAACCCATGTGAGTTTTGCGGGGTCAATGACTCTCCGGACAGCAGAGGAGAGCTCGGCCTGGAATCGGTACCTAACGCTCTGCCTTATCCGGTCGCCGCTGCGCTCTGTTGTGAGGACGGTTGCCTCTGCGAGGAGAGGTAGCTCGGTCATCTGCTGGAGGAGGTCAGGGTCGACTAATGCGGCAGCCACTGCATCCCCGGATTTAGAAAATTGCTGGTCAAGTGTGAAATCCACATTTAGAGAATAGGTTGCGCGGGAGCCAGCGTGTTCCAACTACCGGCATCCGTGCTCTAACCTTGCGACTCCATGAAGATTGCCGACGCACTCAAGGCTGGGCCTTGCTATTCGTTTGAGTTCTTTCCCCCGCGCAGCGAGGAGGCCGAGCGCAACCTAGCCACAGCTATTCGCGAGCTTGCTCCCCTTGCCCCCGCATACGTATCGGTCACCTATGGCGCGGGCGGCTCTACACGGGACCGCACACACGACTTAGTGGTTGAGATCCTGCGCGATACGGGAATAACCCCGATGGCGCACCTCACATGCGCATGCCACTCACGGCAAGAGCTTGTAGATGTAGTGACGCGTTATCGAGACGCGGGGATCGAGAACATTCTTGCTCTCGGCGGTGATCCACCTGCTGATTCAGATCAGCCGCCAGGCGAGCTTACGTATGCGAGTGAACTCGTTGACTTGATTAGGGGTGTAGGCGACTTCTCAATTGGTGTCGCTGCTCACCCAGAGCCTCATCCGCATAGCCCAAGTATCGAGGAGGATCGCCGTCGTACTGCAGAGAAACTCTCAAAAGCAGATTTTGCAGTCACTCAGTTCTTTTTTGATGCACGCCATTACTTCAACCTTGTCGAGTCACTGCACGCACTCGGTATAGATAAGCCCGTTATTGCGGGGATCATGCCTGCTACTTCGATGCGTTCAATTACTCGCATGTCGGAGTTGCAGGGCAGCGAGTTTCCAAGAGAGCTTGCCGCAAAACTTGAGGCTGCAGAGCCAGACGGCCCCGAGGCCGTGCATCGCGTCGGTGTCGAAGAGGCGACGCGCCTCTGCCGCGAGTTGTTAGACGGAGGGGCACCCGGCCTACATTTCTTTACGCTCAATCGCTCTATGGCAACAAGAGAAATCTACGAAGCCTTGGGTTTGTAGACAGAGGATCCTCGCCGCGTAGATCAAACACGGCTCGAGACAGTTGGGAAAACGGAGTCCTCACGAGATCGGGGGCCCTTTCGGACCCCCGAGTCGATGGCGGAGGGGGTGGGATTTGAACCCACGGTGACTTGCGCCACAATGGTTTTCGAGACCATCCGATTCGGCCGCTCTCGCACCCCTCCATGTTTTTTGCTAAGGAATGGATAATCGTAGTTTGTGAATAAGCCCCCGCGTTGAGTGAAGCAATTGGATAGTAACGGCGGTCTCTTGTAGATCGGTTCTAGCCGGGTCGCTGCACCGGTAGGGTTCTGGAGATGACTGCGGGCGGGGATGGGTCGACGGAGATCGGGAGCCCTGGCGAATCCATGACACTGAAGACAACCTCAGCTGGGCCAACCTTGCCTGACCCCACGTTGTCTGACGCTCCCTCCTCTGAAATCGTCTTATTTGACTCCCCTGCACGCGTGCTGGACTTTCTACGGAAGTGGTGGTTTCTCCTCGGGTTATCCATTGTTGTCCCTCTAGCGGCTGCCGCTGTCTCAGTTGGATCCCATGTGAATTTTGGTAGTGGGGATCAATCGTTGATCGAGTTGTCCGCGCGTGATGTCTGGAGCACGCATACCCCCTACACGGGGTTGATAGGTCGTATGAGTTGGAATCACCCAGGGCCTCTCATGTACTGGCTACTCAGCCCAGCGGCACTCATTGCAAAGCATTCATCAACTCCGGTCCGCGTACTTAATGTTCTCCTCCTATCCGGAGCTCTTATCGCTGCGGCTGGCCTTGCGTGGAGCTTGGGGCGTCGATTTTTTTCCGTGATTGTGCTCTCGACTCTGCTCGCGCTCATTGGTCTACCCGCTCAGGTCATCCGAGTTGTGTGGAACCCATGGTTTCCGATCCCATTTCTTGTGTTGTTGTTCGTCTTGGTTGCACGTGTGGCAAGCGGACGCACACGCGACCTCATTGGAGTTCTAATTGTTGGCTCAATCATGGTTGAGACCCATGCCGGAACTGCTTTGCTTGTTGTAGCGCTCGCAATCTTGGCTCTATCGTTTGTGGTGATCGACTCTATGAGAGTGCGGTCAATGCCGGAGCGTTGGAGGTCGACCCTCGCGTGGATCGGGGGGAGTGCATTACTGCTCTGGATACTCCCGATAATTGGAGTCTTTAAGGGGGTTGGGGGCAACCTTGCGGTCTTGGCCCGTTACTTTCGTGACGCACCTGATGGCCATCTTGGGCTTCGTCGTGCAATAACGATATTTGCTGCCGAGTACCAGTGGCGTCCACCATGGCTGGGTGGGCGTGAGCCCATCTTGTCGAGACCAGGATTCTGGGGTTTTGCCCAAATCGCGGCTCCGTCTCATAGCGCGTACTTGATTATCCCGGTTGTAGCGCTCACCCTCGGCTACTTCGCTGCTCGGAGTGATTCAATGAAGTTGTGGAGGCGCTACATCTTAGCGACAGCGGCAATTCTTGTGGTGGGCGTGTTGTCGATTAGTCGTGCCGATCAGGCCTTCGATTATACATTTGCATGGCGTGTGGTTATAGCGCCGCTCTCCATCTTGGTCCCGGCCGTTCCTATCTTTGCCCGTATCATTGATCGTAACTTTGATGGCCGTCGGGGGCTCACAACCGTAGTCGCAGTCGGTGTTGCTGTCTCCTGTCTGGTGGCTACTGTGAGGCTTTTCCCAAAAATGCACTCCGGCGTCCAAGAGAATTTTCTTACTTCGCAGGTTATTGAGTCTATTGCGGATGCAATTGATTTAGCCGATGTGTCGGGGGAAAAGATCGCGTTCCGCAACGAAACGGCATCATTCTTAGGCGATACGGTTGCAAAGGGTGCAGTCAATGAGATGGACCGCCGAGGCGTGCGCGTAGTTGTCTCGCAGAACAAAAACGTTGCTCGGGCCTACGGCGAATGGCGTGCAGGGCCACTCTCCTCGGCTTCATCGGTCTGGTATCTCATCGATACTCCTGATCAGTTCACAGAGATGGAGAGCATGGATGGGGCGAAGATGATCTGGCGTCTCAACCCCTACTCCGCTTCTGCGATCTTCGAGTTGCCTGTATCGAAGCGTTAGAGAGCGCCCACTTACTTTCAGCCGGCGACTTTTTGACCGGTCTAGGTTTCTAGATTTTGTTTTGTGGGTCAGCCCCGACGTTGAGCGAAGTAGTTCGTCAGCAGGAGGGCTCCCTCCGCGGCATGAATCCCGCTCACAACATGAACCTCATGGTTTAGGCGTGGGTCGCATGACAGGTTGTAAAGAGTCCCCATAGCGCCCGCCTTTGGGTCCCCTGCTCCAAATACAACCAAACCGATTCTTGAGTTGATTGAAGCACCCGCGCACATTGGGCATGGCTCGAGTGTCACAACAAGCGCGTAATCGTTGAGTCGCCATGAGCCGTTTGCGATCGATGCATCTCGTAGGGCGAGTATCTCTGCGTGTGCAGTCGTATCCTGGGTAAGTTCGCGTTCGTTGTGGCGCGATGCGATTACTTGGCCAGTCTCGATGTTGACAACTACTGCCCCAACTGGAACATCTCCATGAGCAATAGCCGCCTCAGCCTCTAGGAGAGCTAGGTCCATCCACGATCGCATAGTAGCTAAAGAAGGAGATCTGTGGCTAGGGCTCATGGTCAGCAAGCGTAGGGCGCGAAGCCCTGGTACTAGCAATGGTCATGTTTGATGTCTGCGCGACTCGATATTGAGGCACTCAATATGGAGGCCTGCGCATGCACTCTTTCATCCACCCAGTTGGCCTTCCCATCAATTTGAACAGTTGCTCGCTCCTATGACAGTTCGAGAACTGAATCCGTGATGTGCATCTTCAAAACCGAGTTGCAACGGAATCTTGCCACGTTAGATGACGACTTTAGATTTCGAGAGGGCCTAGACAAACTAGAGATTCCTATTTGCTAGTCCTATTTGCTAAAGGGCGCCATGGTTCAAGGAGGAGAGCGTTCTTTAGGACTTGTTGATGAAGTATCCTTTGAGATTAAAGGGGCTCCTCACGCGAACTGCAGGCCACCGCTGCCCGTGAAGAACCAATACAGAAATATTCGTGAAAGCCCGACTTATTCAACCCGATCTATTTAATTCTTAGAGTTACTTTGGAAGGAGTTTGATGATTCGTTTGAAGAAGTGGTGGTACTTATCCGCTCTTCCATTGCTAGCCGTGTTCATTACTGCGCTAACAACTTCATCTCAGACCTTTCGCGCCTATGGGGATTTCGCGTTAATCGAATTACAATCTCGTGAGGTATTTACAGCTCGCACGCCGTTAACCGGGCTTTTCGGAAGAATGTTATGGAACCACCCAGGACCAGCAATGTTTTGGCTGTTGAGCCCTGCTGCAATTTTGGCCCGCCGAACATCTACGCCGTTAAGGGTTGAGTACCTGCTGCTTATTGGGATAACCGTAATTGCATCCCTCGCTCTTGCTTGGAGGTTGGGTCGAAAGTTTTTTACTGCGATCACAATCGTTACAGCTTTATCTCTAGTCGGGATACCAACGGCTGTCCTCACGGCTTACTGGAATCCCTGGTTTCCAATACCGATGTTCTTACTTTTGTTTGTTCTCTCCGCTGGCGTAGCTGCTGGGCAAGTAAAGCATCTAATCGGGATCGTGGTGGTGGGGTCGGTGATGGTGCAGACCCACGTCGGAACACTAGCGATCGTTGCAACTTGCGCCTTGTTCTCGATAGTTTGCATTGCTGTTGACGCGCTGAGATCGCGTAAAATGCCAGAAAAGTGGAGGTCAACACTCGGGTGGTGCGCTGGCCTGCTTACTGCTATTTGGCTCATGCCTGTAATTGGCGTGATCAGGCATGTGCACGGAAACTTAATCTCGATTGGGCGTTACTTCCTTGACGCTCCGGGAGGCCACACGGGGTTGAGTCGAACACTTCAGGTCTTCGCCGGGGAGTATCTGTGGCGCCCAACTTGGCTTGGGGGCCCAGAGCGGATTGACCCGCAAGCGTTCGGGATTGAGCAGGTTGCTGCGAGAATTTCAGGTCCGTCTCTTCTGATTTTGCTTGTTCCTCTTGTGTTTTTAGGTGTCGGATTTTTTCTATC
>JBAXPT010000032.1:0-13954 GCA_037132095.1 Actinomycetes bacterium | reverse complement strand
CTCATCTACGAGATCGTCATCCCAACTGAGGATGTAATTGAGTTTAAGAATGGCCGCAAGGTAGTTGTTCAGAAGAAAGTCTGGCCTGGGTATCTCATTATTCGTATGGTTCTCGATGATGAGACATGGGGCGCAGTGCGCAATACCCCAGGCGTCACAGGTTTTGTTGGTAACGGCGCTAAGCCTTCCCCGCTCTCGCGACGCGAGGTTGAGGACACACTCGGCAGCGGTGGCCCGCTAGAGGGCAAGCCCGAGAAGAAGCTCCGACCCAGGTTCTTGTTTGAGAAGGGCGAGCAGGTACGAGTTGTTACCGGCGCCTTCGCAGACTTCAATGGAATCATCGACGAAATTGATATCGACCGCTCCAAGCTCAAGGTTCTCGTAAACATCTTCGGACGTGAGACACCTGTTGAGCTTGAGATCGCCGACGTAGCCAAGCTCTAGACCTAGACCAAGGAAGCAATCCAATGGCGAAAAAAAGACTCGCAGCAGTAGTAAAAATCCAGATTGAGGCAGGCGCAGCGACGCCGGCACCCCCCGTGGGTACCGCGCTCGGACCGCATGGTCTAAACATCATGGACTTCTGTAAGGCCTACAACTCAGCGACTGAGAGCCAGAGAGGCACTGTTGTGCCTGTCGAGATCTCGGTCTATGAAGATCGGTCCTTTACTTTCGTATTGAAGACCCCACCGACGCCGTTCTTGCTCCGCAAGGCTGCCGGCATCGACAAGGGCTCCTCCACGACCCCGATTGTCAAGGCCGGGACCGTAACAAGCGCTCAGGTTCGCCAGATCGCTGAGCAGAAGATGCCCGATTTGAATGCAATCGACATTGAGGGAGCAATCGCTCAGGTCGAGGGAACAGCCCGCTCAATGGGGCTCGACGTAGTCAAGTAATAAGAACGGTCATAAGAAATAAGCGGTAAATAACGCTATTTTTTACTCTAAAAACGCACCAAAAACCAGCCAACACAAAACCAACCCCCTGTAGACGACCTCGCTACAGGGCTAGATGAAAGAGGGAGCCTTATGGCGAAGCACGGAAAGACCTACGTAGACGCTGCAAAGAAATTTGACGCAGAGACAATTTTTGATCCCGCTGAGGCGCTCGTCCTCATTCAGTCGCTCGCTAGGGCGAAGTTTGATGAGACAGTTGAGGTTGTATTCCGCCTTGGGCTTGACCCTCGCAAAGCCGAGCAGAGCATTCGCGGAACAGTCAGCCTCCCATCCGGTACCGGTAAGACAATCCGCATCGTCGTATTCGCACAGGGCGAGCAGGCAAGAGCTGCTGAGGCAGCAGGCGCAGATGTCGTGGGCGCCGAGGATCTAGTGGCCCGTGTTGAGGGCGGATTCTTGGACTTCGACCTCGCTATCGCTACGCCTGACCTGATGGCTCAGGTCGGAAAACTCGGTCGTGCACTCGGACCACGGGGCCTTATGCCCAACCCGAAGACGGGTACCGTTACCGCTGATGTCGGCAAGGCAGTAACCGAGTTCAAGGGCGGGCGCGTGGAGTACCGCACTGACCGTTACGGAAATGTTCAGGTTCCGATCGGGAAGGTCTCTTTTACTAAAGAGGCCCTGGTCGGGAACTATCAGGCAGTCATGGACGAGGTACTTCGTGCCAAGCCAGCATCTGCAAAGGGCCGCTACATCAAGGGCGTGAGCATGTCCTCAACAATGGGCCCTGGAGTACGCATCGACCCAACCCGCACCAAGGATCTCCTCGGTGAGGCGCCGACGGGGGCGCCACGCTAGAGTCCCCACCTACATTTGAATCTGCGCCACAGACATTCGGTCGTTTGAGCCTTAAAACCCAAGCGATAAAGGGGTAATTACCCCGCCGAACGAGGCGACTCCTTTAATTACGGGGTGTCCTCGCAGTGCTGTGCACGCGGGATACCTCGTTTTTTATTAATTATTTGAGGCTCGCAGAGCGTGAGCCTTATAGATCGACCATCAGGAGTAACCACATGGCTAGGCCCGAGAAGGTAGCCACCGTCGCTGAGATCCGTGATCGCATTGCGGAGTCAGACGCGACAGTGCTCACAGAGTACCGAGGACTCACTGTTTCGCAGCTGGCGAATCTGCGTTCTGCACTGCGCCCAGCCGGTACAGACCTCAAGATTTACAAGAACACCCTTGCTCGCCGTGCTGCGAATGAGGCCGGCGTTGAGGACCTCGTCCCAATGCTCCAGGGCCCAACGGCGATCGCCTTCATAAAGGGCGATGCGGTTCTTGCCGCCAAGGCGCTTCGTGACTTCGCTAAGACCGCTGAGGCCTTTGTAATCAAGGGCGGGATGCTCGGGTCCAGGTTCATCTCGGCGGCAGAGGTATCAGAACTCGCCGAGGTTGCTCCTCGCGAGGAGCTCCTTGCCCGTATCGCAGGCGCCTTCCAGGGACCGCTCGTCAAGGCAGCCGGACTATTCCAGGCGATTCCACGCAACCTTGCTTATGGAGTCAAGGCACTCATCGAGCAGCGTGTCGCCAATGGAGAGGCACTCCCCGAGGAGGCTCCAGCGGAGGCGCCTACCTCAGAAGCGCCTACTTCAGAAGCGACGCCCCCAGAGGCTGTCGAGGTCGAGGCATCCAGCGCAGAATCAGCAGAGCCCGCCTCAGAAACAGCAGAGGCAGTAGCCGAGGAGCCCGCAGCAGCGGAACCAGAGGCGACACCAGAAGAGGAACCAGAAGAGAGCGCTCCCGCTGCTGAGTAAAGATTTTCATAAGCAACAAGAGAAATACCCTACAAATCTAGATATATCTAGAAATACGAAGAACCCATCCAACCGCAGATAGATGAAGCGGACACACCGCAAGGAGAAAACACCATGGCTATGAGCACAAGTGAACTACTCGATGTATTCAAGAGCATGACCGTTCTCGAGCTCAATGACTTTCTTAAGTCATTTGAGGAAGAGTTCGGCGTCACAGCCGCTGCCCCCGCAGCAGTCGCCGCAGCGCCAGCCGCTGGTGGAGATGCCGGTGGAGCAGCAGCAGAGCAGGACGAGTTTGACGTGATCCTTATCGCCGCTGGCGACAAGAAGGTTCAGGTCATCAAGGAGGTGCGTGCCCTCACGAGCCTCGGTCTCAAGGAGGCCAAGGACCTTGTGGACTCCGCCCCCAAGGCCGTCGTCGAGAAGGTCTCCAAGGAAGATGCCCAGAAGGCCAAGGACCAGCTCGAGGCAGCCGGCGCTTCTGTAGAGGTCAAGTAACAAACCGCTAAGAGGGTCGTACCGGCATCGGCAAAGGTCCTTGACCTGAGGCCGATGCCGTCGTACTCTGCCCGTCAGTTGACGCCACTTTGGTGGCGCCCACTTTCGTGCGCCTTGCGACTCTCGCTGCGGACGGCTAACCTTTACCTAGTCGTGCCCTGTTGTCCTGCTCTTGACCACAATCCCGTGGTCGCTTCGCGCCCGCTTTCTTGCAAGGAGTGACGTTGGCCCCCCTCGCGTCCCGTGTTCGTTATTCATTCGGTCAACACAAAGAAGTACTTCCCCTGCCCGATCTCGTGGCAGTGCAGAAGGAATCCTTTGCGTGGTTCATCAACGAAGGTGTAGCTGAGGTACTTCGCGACATCTCGCCGGTGACCGACTTCACCGAGCAGCTGCGACTTGAGTTGACCGATCACTTCTTTGAGCCGCCCAAGCACACCGAGGACGAGTGCCGCGAGCGCGACATGACCTTCTCGCGCCCCCTCTTTGTTACAGCGCGCTTCATGAATGCTCTTACCGGCGAGATCAAGGAGCAGACAGTATTCATGGGCGACTTCCCCATGATGACGTCTCGCGGAACCTTCATCATCAACGGTACCGAGCGCATTGTTGTATCGCAGCTAGTGCGTTCACCGGGCGTCTACTTCAGCGTCGAGCCCGACAAGTTGCAGCCAGAGAAGTACACGGTTGGATCCAAGATGATCCCCGGTCGTGGTGCATGGCTTGAGTTTGAGGTAGATAAGAAAGACGTTGTCTACGTACGTGTAGACCGCAAGCGCAAGCAGCCGATCACAATTTTCTTGAAGGCGCTTGGCTTTGGAGATACTGAAGAAGAGCTTCTAAACCTCATCCTTGACCCGCAGGGAAACCCTTACGACTCGATGCGCAACACGCTCGAGAAGGACACAACTGAGACTGTGGAGCAGGCTTTTATAGAGCTCTACAAGAAGTTGCGACCAGGCGAGCCGCCAACAGTTGATGCAGCAACGAAACTCATCGACACTCTCTTCTTCAACCCGAAGCGCTACGACCTTGCGAAGGTTGGACGCCACAAAGTCTCGAAGAAGCTTGGCGACGAGTACCCAAAGGTCAAGGCTGTTATGGATCGCCTTGGGCTTACGGTTCCTCCGTCTAACCCAGAGCGCGGCGAGGCAGAGTTCACGCTCTCCAAAGCCGACATCATCGCTGCAGTCTCTTACCTCGTGAAGCTTCACGCTAACGACCAGCCAGATGATTACTTCCCGGACGACATCGACCACTTCGGTAACCGTCGTGTTCGTTCAGTCGGTGAGCTAATTCAAAACCAATACCGCGTAGGCCTCTCCCGTATGGAGCGCGTTGTACGTGAGCGCATGACGACTCAAGATCAAGAGGCAATTACTCCTCAGACTTTGATCAACATCCGACCGGTAGTTGCATCGATGAAGGAGTTCTTCGGCTCCTCGCAGCTCAGCCAGTTCATGGACCAGACGAACCCACTTGCAGGGCTCACCCACAAGCGCCGTCTCTCGGCCCTTGGACCCGGTGGCCTCAGCCGTGAGCGTGCTGGTTTCGAGGTTCGAGATGTGCACCCTTCTCACTACGGACGTATGTGCCCGATCGAGACCCCAGAAGGACCAAACATTGGTCTAATTGGATACCTCGCATCCTTTGCACGTATCAACCGTTTCGGATTCATCGAGACTCCCTACCGACCAGTTGTTAAGGGGATCGTCTCCGACGACGTCGTTTACCTCGCTGCAGATGATGAAGACAAGCACGTTATTGCTCAGGCAAACGCGAAGCTTGCTGACAACAACCGTTTCCTTGATGAGCGTGTACTTGCTCGTAAAGGTCGCGGTGAGGTTGCATTCGTTAGCCCAGCAGATCTTGACTACATGGACGTCTCGCCTAAGCAGATTGTCTCTGTTGCTACGGCTTTGATTCCGTTCCTTGAGCACGACGATGCAAACCGCGCACTCATGGGTGCCAACATGCAGCGTCAGGCAGTACCGACTGTTCGCCCTGAGGCCCCTTACGTGGGTACCGGCGTTGAGGCTCGCGCAGCACATGATGCAGGCGAACTCTGCGTTGCCAAAGAGGACGGCACCGTCTCAGAGGTAAATGGCGACACGATTACCATGACCTACAACTCTGGAACTAAGGAAGTCTTCGAGCTTCGTAAGTTCAACCGCTCTAACCAGGGAACCTGCATCAACCAGAAGATCTTGGTTACAGAGGGCGATGTTGTTACAGCCGGAGCGATTCTTGCCGACGGACCTTCTACGCACGGTGGAGAACTTGCCCTAGGCAAGAACCTGCTCGTAGCGCTGATTCCGTGGAAGGGTCACAACTTCGAGGATGCAATCATCCTCAATGAGCGTCTCGTTCGCGATGACGTTCTCACCTCGATCCACATCGAGGAGCACGAGATTGATGCTCGTGATACCAAGCTTGGTGCCGAGGAGATCACTCGCGATATTCCTAACCTCTCAGAGGAGATCCTTAAAGATCTTGATGAGCGTGGAATCGTGCGCGTTGGTGCAGAGGTTGGCCCCGGAGATGTTCTAGTTGGCAAGGTCACACCCAAGGGTGAGACCGAGCTAACCCCAGAAGAGCGCCTCCTTCGTGCAATCTTCGGAGAGAAGGCGCGCGAGGTTCGCGATACTTCCCTCAAGGTTCCACACGGTGAGACAGGAAAGGTCATCGATGTTCGCGTCTTCTCACGTGACAACGGAGACGAACTTGCACCTGGTGTAAATGCACTTGTGCGTGTCTACGTTGCGCAGAAGCGTAAAATTAGCGAGGGCGACAAGCTCGCTGGGCGCCACGGAAACAAGGGAGTTATCTCCAAGATTCTCCCGCCCGAGGACATGCCCTATCTCGCCGATGGAACCCCTGTCGACATTGTTCTGAACCCTCTCGGTATTCCTAGCCGCATGAACGTTGGTCAGGCTCTCGAGGCTCACCTTGGTTATGTTGCGCGTCACGGCTGGGAAGGCGAGTCAAAGAAGCCATCTGAGCCGCGCAAGACACGACCTGTCACAGAGCCGGCAATGTGGATTCAGACCCCTGTATTCGATGGTGCCCACTGGGACGAAGAGGATCAGGCCGGAGACCACGACACGATTCAGCAGTTGTTCGGGAAGATGCACTCCGACAACTCCAACATCGAGTCTGCCGACGACTCTCGTCTAGCCAACACAAACGGTAAGGCCCAGTTGTTCGATGGCCGCACAGGCGAGCCGTTCGATCAAGACATCACCGTTGGCTACATGTACATCTTGAAACTCTCGCACCTTGTCGACGACAAGATTCACGCTCGCTCGACAGGCCCGTACTCCATGATCACCCAGCAGCCGCTCGGTGGTAAGGCACAGTTCGGTGGTCAGAGATTTGGTGAGATGGAGGTCTGGGCACTTGAGGCCTATGGAGCTGCTTACGCACTCCAGGAGATTCTCACTATCAAATCCGACGATGTCTTGGGCCGCGTAAAGGTCTACGAAGCAATCGTGAAGGGCGAGAACATCCCGGAGCCCGGGATCCCCGAGTCCTTCAAGGTACTTATTAAAGAAATGCAGGCACTCTGCCTAAATGTGCGTGTTCTCGACGCAGATGGTGGAGAGGTCCAGATCAAGGAACTTGATGAGGATGCCTTTAGAACAACCGAGTCTCTCGGAATCGATCTATCTCGTAATGAGCGTGGATCCGATGAAGAGGATGAGGCACGCCGTAAAGAGCGTGAAGCAAACAAGTAACACCTTTTTTACCAAGTAACACCTGTCAACCCGCCCGACTATCTGCAACGACGGAGATTCACCAGTGCTCGACGTCAACGCCTCAGACAAGCTCTCTATCTCTCTCGCCACAGCGGATCAGATCCGCGCGTGGTCAGACGGTGAGGTAAAGAAGCCAGAGACGATCAACTACCGAACCCTCAAGCCTGAGAAGGACGGACTCTTCTGCGAGAAGATCTTCGGCCCGACGAAGGACTGGGAGTGCTACTGCGGCAAGTACAAGCGCGTCCGCTTTAAAGGCATCATCTGCGAGCGCTGCGGTGTAGAGGTCACCCGCTCGAAGATTCGTCGCGAGCGCATGGGCCACATTGAGCTAGCCGCTCCTGTTACTCACATCTGGTACTTCAAGGGTGTCCCGAGCCGTCTTGGTTACTTGCTCGACATCGCCCCGAAGCAGCTTGAGAAGGTTATTTACTTCGCATCGAACCTTGTTACCTGGGTTGACACCGAGCGTCTTCACACCGATCGCCCGACCATTGAGGCAGACTCCAAGGCCGAGATCGGCGATCTTGAGAAGAAGCGCGACCTAGAGATTGAGGGGCGTTTTCAAGCCCTTGAGGCAGAGCTTGCGACCGCAGAGGCCGGTGGAGCTAAGAAGGCCGATACCGACAAGATCCGCAAACTCGCCGAGCGCGAGGTTGAGGAGATGCGCGAGCGTGCACAGTTTGACCTCGACTTTGAGAAGACAGTCTTCGACACAATTAAGTCTCTGAAGGTCAAGCAACTCATCGACGACGAGCGCGTATGGCGCGAGATCAGGTATCGAGTCGGCGAGTACTTCGCTGGCGGTATGGGTGCAGAGGCCGTCAAGGATCTCATCAGCCGTCTCGACCTTGAGTCCGAGGAGATTGAGCTCAAAGAACTAAGCCAGAGTGCGAAGGGACAGAAGAAGGCTCGCTCTATTAAGCGCCTCAAAGTTGTCTCGGCATTCAACCGTCGTGATGAGAATGGCAAGGTCGTTAACTCCCCGCTCGGGATGGTTCTTGACTGTGTCCCTGTTATCCCGCCGGACCTGCGCCCGATGGTGCAGCTCGATGGTGGACGCTTCGCTACCTCGGATCTAAACGACCTATACCGACGCGTTATCAACCGTAATAACCGTCTTAAGCGACTCCTTGACCTCGGTGCGCCAGAGATCATCATCAACAACGAGAAGCGCATGCTTCAGGAGGCTGTCGATGCACTATTCGACAACGGCCGCCGTGGACGCCCGGTAACGGGCCCAGGTAACCGCCCACTGAAGTCGCTCTCTGACATGTTGAAGGGCAAGCAGGGAAGATTCCGTCAGAACCTTCTCGGCAAGCGCGTTGACTACTCAGGTCGCTCCGTAATTGTCGCCGGGCCTCAGCTCAAACTCCGCCAGTGCGGACTTCCAAAGCAGATGGCACTCGAGCTCTTCAAGCCTTTCGTAATGAAGAAGCTTGTAGACCTTGAGTACGCGCAGAACATCAAGTCTGCAAAGCGCATGGTTGAGCGTGCACGCCCGCAGGTGTGGGATGTGCTCGAAGACGTGATCATGGAGCACCCAGTGTTCCTGAACCGCGCCCCAACTCTTCACCGCCTCGGTATCCAGGCCTTTGAGCCTGTGCTTATTGAGGGCAAGGCCATTCAGATCCACCCACTCGTCTGCTCGGCGTTCAACGCCGACTTCGATGGTGACCAGATGGCCGTTCACCTTCCGCTTAGTTCTGAGGCTCAGGCCGAGGCCCGTATCCTCATGCTGAGCGCACACAACGTGCTCTCACCTGCACATGGAAGCCCGATTGCGGTTCCTAGCCAGGACATGATTATCGGCGCCTACTACCTAACGGTTCTAGAGACCGATGATAAAGGCGTGATCCGTAAATTCTCCGACCTCGCAGAGGAGGAGCGCGAGGTATTCGCATCTCTTAACGAAGCGACTATGGCATACGACACGCGTGCCGCTAACGGCGCTCCTGGAGTAAACCTGCACCGCCCGTTACGCATTCGCGTCTCTGGTGAGAGGTTCCCTGAGGAGCAGTTCAAGGCACGCGAGAACTGGGATGAAGCTAAAGGCGAGTGGATTACTGATCCAGCCGCAGCGGATAACCCTGTAGTGCGTCGCGCATCTGATGGCCGAGTCCTTGTTGAGACATCCCTTGGGCGTCTCCGGTTCGCTGAGGCTCTCCCAGCGGCGATGGCTTTCCCGTTTGGCAACAACGACACAGCGTTCCGTAAGGGCGATGTCTCCGATGTTGTAAGCAACTTGGTTGCGCAGTTTGATAAGGCTGAGGTTGCTACTTCACTAGACAACTTGAAAGACCTTGGATTCGACTACGCAACACGTGCTGGGCTCACCATCTCTATTGCTGATGTTCGTACGCCGCCCGAGAAGGCAAAACTCCTCAACGAGAATGAGGTCAAGGCCGCAAAGGTTGAGCAGCAGTACGAGCAGGGCATCCTGACCGACGAAGAGCGTCGTCAGCGTGAGATCGAGATCTGGACTAGCGCCACCGAGGATGTAACCAAGGTGATGCGCGAGCTTCAGCAGGGTGACATCTTCAACCCAATCGAGATGATGATTGGTTCCGGTGCTCGTGGAAACGTTATGCAGGTTCGCCAGATCGCAGGTATGCGTGGTCTAGTGGCGAACCCTCGTGGTGAGATTATTCCTCGACCCATCAAGAGCAACTTCCGTGAGGGACTCTCCGTCCTTGAGTACTTCATCTCAACTCACGGTGCACGCAAGGGTCTCGCCGATACTGCACTTCGTACCGCTGACTCTGGCTACCTAACACGTCGACTCGTCGATGTTTCGCAGGAACTAATCGTGCGTGACATTGACTGTGGTTCAACCCGTGGAATCTGGATTGAGGATGTTGGTCCTGAGTCCCAGCGCACACTGCGTACAACTATTCGCAGCCGCTGCCTCGCCGAGGACCTTAAGTTGGCCGACGGTACTGTGCTCCCGCGTAATACCGAGATCACTGAGGAACTAACCGATGTGCTTCGCGACGACTCCGCTGTGAAGCGTATTCGTGTTCGCTCTGCACTGACTTGTGACTCAACTCGTGGAATCTGCAGCTCTTGCTACGGAACGATGCTCGCAACTGGAAAGATGGTTGAACTTGGCGAGGCAGTAGGCATCATCGCTGCTCAGTCCATTGGTGAGCCTGGAACACAGCTCACCATGCGTACTTTCCACACTGGTGGTGTAGCCGGAGAGGACATCACTCACGGTCTGCCACGCGTCGTTGAGTTGTTCGAGGCACGTACTCCTAAGGGTGCTGCGGTCTTGACTGAAACAACCGGTGTCGTGCGCCTTGGCGATAATGAGAAGGGTGAGTTGGTCATCACTGTTATCGCAGATGATGGAACCGAGGTCGAGTACCCAGTATCACGCCGTGCTCGCCTTCAGGTTGCTAATGGCTCAGAGGTAACTGCCGGAGATGCACTCGTCGGCGAGGCCTCAACGCCCCGTGATCCAAAGCGTATTCTCGACATTCTCGGAATCCGCGCTACTCAGCAGTACTTGGTTGACCAAGTTCAGAACGTGTATCGCGAGCAGGGTGTGTCAATCCACGACAAGCATGTCGAGGTAATCGTTCGTCAGATGCTGCGTCGTGTAACCGTGCTTGAGCCTGGAGACACGGAGTTCCTTCCGGGCTCCAAGGTGGACTCTCGCAAGTACGCCGAGACAAACAAGGCACTCGTTGATGATGGAAAGCGCCCCGCTGAGGGTCGCCCAGAGTTAATGGGAATTACCAAGGCATCACTTGCAACAGACTCATGGCTATCGGCTGCCTCCTTCCAGGAGACAACACGAGTGCTTACCGAGGCTGCGATCGAGGGTCGTGAGGACGGACTCGAGGGCCTCAAGGAGAATGTCATCATCGGGAAGCTCATCCCGGCTGGTACGGGAATGCCCGTCTACCGAGAGATTGCTACCGAGGCCCCCTTCTATGAGCCAATGCCTTACTACTCATCAGACACAGAGGGGCTTCTCGAGTACTTGACGACTGCCCATGAGGAGCAGGCGGCGCCGGATCTATCCTGGATTCAGCCGACCGCTGCCGAGGAGCAAGCCTTTGTTGAGGAGCTCGTCGAGGCGGCTATCGAAGAGGTAATCGAAGAGGTAGTGGAGAGCGTCGAAGAGACGCTTGAGATCCTTGAGGAGATCGTCGCCGAGGAGGCCGTAGCTGCAATCTCGGACATCATGGAGGCCGTCGCAATCGCTGAGGTTGGGGCAACTCCAGAGGAGATCGCCGAGATTGAGGCAATCGCCGCTGTGGAGATTTTCGAGGAGATTGTCGCCGCTGAGGTGGCTATCGAGGCCCTCGAAGAGTTAGCAGTAATCGAGGAGGTCGCCGAGGTTCTAGAGGTTCTTGAGAGCCTCGAGATTCTCGAGATAGACGAGACAGACGAGCCGGGGGAGAGCGCAGCCGGAGCTTGATTTAATCCCGGGAGGGGGAATAATCGCTGGGGTTTGCCCGGCGAGGCGCCCTGACCGTATCCTTGGCGACCCGGTGCGCACCCGCCTTCTGGCGCAGCTAACCGAGATCGTCGTTATCCGAGAAGTCTTAAATATCACAGGAGACCTGTGCCCACCATCGCTCAATTGGTCCGTAAAGGCCGAGAGTCCAAAGTAGATAAGTCAAAGACCCCAGCTCTTAAGGGATCACCGCAGCGACGCGGCGTATGCACGCGCGTCTTTACGACAACCCCCAAGAAGCCAAACTCGGCGCTCCGTAAGGTTGCTCGTGTGCGTCTCAGCACCGGTGTTGAGATTACGGCTTATATCCCAGGTGTTGGCCACAACCTGCAGGAGCACTCCATTGTGCTTGTGCGTGGTGGCCGCGTGAAAGACCTCCCTGGTGTCCGCTACAAAATCGTGCGCGGTGCGCTCGATGCAAGTGGCGTCGCCAACCGCAAGCAGGCCCGTAGCCGCTACGGCGCGAAGAAGGGCTAGAGATGCCACGTAAAGGACCAGCAGCACGCAGAGAACTCCTCCCCGACCCGGTTTACCGTTCGGTTGTAGTTACTCAGCTCGTAAACAAGATTCTTGTTCAAGGCAAGCGATCGACAGCAGAGAAGATCGTCTATGACGCACTCTCTGAGATTGAGCGCAAGACAGGCTCCGACCCGGTGCCTACTCTCAAGCGCGCAGTCGAGAATGTTCGCCCAGCACTTGAGGTTCGCAGCCGCCGCGTCGGTGGAGCTACATACCAGGTCCCCGTTGAGGTGCGCCCTCGCCGTGCCACGACCCTCGCTATTCGCTGGGTTGTGGGTTACTCACGCCAGCGTCGCGAGCGCACGATGGCGGAGCGCCTCGCATCTGAGATTATGGATGCCAGCAATGGTCTTGGTGCCGCTATCAAGCGCAAAGACGACCTTCAGAAAATGGCCGAATCTAACAAGGCATTCGCTCACTACCGCTGGTAGCAGGGGCTTATCCATAGCGACGTCGGCACTCGCAGAAGTAACTAACTCGAGTAACTAATTTACTACGCATAACAGAACTCACTCACGAGAGCAGACGAAAACAAATGGCTAGGCAGTTCCCCCTCGAACAAGTTCGCAACATCGGCATCATGGCCCACATTGACGCGGGCAAAACCACTACTACTGAACGCATCCTTTACTACACAGGTCGTACCTACAAGATCGGTGAAGTGCACGAGGGCGCAGCAGTCATGGACCACATGATTCAGGAGCAGGAGCGCGGTATTACCATTACCTCCGCTGCTACAACCTGCGAGTGGGATAACCACAGAATCAATATCATCGACACCCCCGGTCACGTTGACTTCACTGTCGAGGTAGAGCGCTCCCTGCGTGTTCTTGACGGAGCGGTAGCGGTATACGACGCGGTCGCCGGAGTAGAGCCCCAGACGGAGACCGTATGGCGTCAGGCTGACAAGTACAACGTTCCGCGCATGTGCTTCGTCAACAAGATGGACCGAACCGGAGCGGACTTCTATCGCTGCGTTGAGATGATGAAGGACCGCCTAGCCGCTAATACTCTCGTCATCCATCTCCCCATCGGCGCCGAAGGCGACTTCCGCGGCATCGTCGACCTTGTTGCCAACAATGCTCTCGTATGGCCACTCGACGACGACTCGCTCGGATCAACCTTCGAGGTAGTACCGATCCCCGATGACCTTGTTGAGCAGGCCGCGGAGTACCGCGCTGCGATGCTTGAAGAGGTTGCTGCTGCAAACGACGATCTGATGGAGAAGTACCTCGCTGATGAGGAACTCACCTTCGACGAGATTCAAGCCGGCATTCGTAAGGGAACAATTGCGAACGTATTCGTGCCTGTTCTCTGCGGTTCGGCCTTCAAAAACAAGGGTGTCCAGCCGATGCTCGATGCGGTCGTGGCTTACCTCCCCTCTCCGATAGACATTCCGCCAACACCGGGTACCGATATCAGCGGCGACGTTGAGATGTCTCGAATCGCTAGCGATGACGAGCCGTTCTCGGCCCTTGCTTTCAAGATCGTTGCAGACCCATACGGCAAGTTGACCTACTTCCGCATCTACTCAGGGACCCTTGAGAAGGGTGCAGATATCTATAACTCCACCAAGGAGAAGAAGGAGCGCATCGGTCGCCTCCTTCGAATGCACGCAAACGAGCGTGAAGATATTGAGATTGCTTACGCGGGTGACATTGTTGCTGGTCTTGGATTCAAGGGGACCACAACCGGAGATACCCTCTGTGAGCGCTCTAAGCCCATTGTTCTTGAGCGCATGGTCTTCCCCGAGCCAGTTATCTCGGTCGCAATCGAGCCTAAGACCAAGAGCGACCAGGACAAGTTGGGCAAGGCACTTAGTTCCCTCTCAGATGAGGACCCCACATTTAGGGTCCACACCGACGAGGAGACAGGCCAGACCATCATCGAGGGAATGGGCGAGCTTCACCTTGAGGTCCTTGTTGACCGTATGACGCGTGAGTTCAATGTTGAGGCCAATGTTGGTAAGCCTCAGGTTGCATACCGCGAGACGAT
>JBAXPT010000031.1:0-14556 GCA_037132095.1 Actinomycetes bacterium | reverse complement strand
TGCTGCGATCGTCGGAGCGGTGCTGGCTATTGCAACATATCCATGGTTGTTGCTACTCGGCGCAGCGATGCTTCTCTCTGCAGCGCTATACACAGGCGGGCCGCGCCCTTATGGTTATGCAGGTTTCGGCGAGTTGATGGTGCTGATCTGTTTTGGATTCGTAGCAACTGTTGGTACTGCATTGGTGCAGCGCAACGGTGTGCCGGCTGCTGCATGGTGGGGCTCTCTTGTTACTGGTCTCCCAGCATGCTCTGTTCTTCTAGCGAATAACGTGCGTGACATCGCGACAGACACTGTGGTTGGCAAACGAACTCTCGCGGTTCGGATCGGAGACCGCAGCGCTCGCAGGTTATTCGTAGGCTGTTTATTGGCTTCTTTTATAGCGGTTATTCCGATCGCTATTCTGAATCCTTGGGCCGCTCTGGCGTTCTTAGCGATTCCTCTCACAGTTGCTCCATCAAGGGCGATGCTCACGCGCACCGATGCTCCAGGGTTGATAGCGGCACTCGTGGGTACCGTACGCCTCGAGCTTGTAGCGGGGTCGCTTCTCGCGCTTGGTCTCGCTATCTCCTAGCCTCGTTAAGCGCCAGACGCTCAAAAGATGGCGTGCTACGAGGAGAGGTCAGCGATGAATGTCTCTAGAGCCTCGGCTACACCCGCTGGATTCTCTAGTGGGAGTGCATGCCCCCCGGGGATCTGGAGTCGTATGCAGTCCGGAATCTCCTCGAACATATTCTCTGCGATTTCATCGTACTTAGAGTCGCTCTCGCCCGTTAGCAGCATCACCGGCATCTCTAATGTGCAGAGTGAGTCCCAGAGTGAGGGTTGTGAGCCTTGACCAAGTTCTACAAGCTGATGCGCAAGTCCATAGACAGTATTAGCGGCGAGACGCTCTGCATACTGTGACTGCTCTGGGGTGAGCGACGCGAACATGGGTTGGGCTAGCCACTCCGTGAGGAACTCCTCAACACCGATGTCGTCGATGCGTGCAGCGAGGGCTTGATCCTTCTCGAGCCGTGCAGTGCGCTCCTCGGCGTCGACTATCCCGGGGGAGGAGCTAACGAGTACTAGGCCGTCGAAGAGGTCGGGCTGGTCAATGGCTAACTGAAGGCATAGGCGCCCCCCCATCGAGTAGCCGAGATAGATCGCAGACCCGCCAGCCTCCCCGATTGCCCTGCTGGTATCAGCGAAGGTTCGTTGCGTGGGCACATCGAGTGCGATTATGTCGAGGTCAGGGTTGGCGGTTTGAACCGGCTGCCATGCCAAAGCCGACTGGGTGAAGCCCGGTACTGCAACGATACGCATCGGGGCATCTTCGCATGACTTCAACAAATGATCCAGCCGGAACTCGAGGAGGCGAGGCGCGCGATGTCACGACTTCTTTCGCGCGTGTGCTCGTCGATGAATGGGCACGCGGTGGAGTCACGGATGCAGTCATCTCGCCTGGGTCGCGCTCCGCTCCCATAGCCCTTGCCCTCGCTGCTGACGCGCGCATTCGCATCCATGTCCATCAAGACGAGCGATCGGCCGCGTTTATTGCTCTCGGCATCGGGCGCGCAACGAACCGCCCAGCGGTTGTCTTATGTACGTCAGGGACCGCAGCGGCAAACTTTCACCCCGCTGTCCTGGAGGCATTCCACGGTGGCGTGCCGTTAATAGTCGCCACCGCCGATCGACCGCCAACAAAGCGCGGAACTGGTGCACCCCAGACGATTAATCAGGTAGGGCTCTACGGGGATGCCGTTCGGTGGTCAGTTGATTCTCCGCCCCCTACCGATGTCGAGGGCGCTGAAGACTCTTGGCGCGAACTCGGAGCGACGAGTGTCATTGCATCAATCTCTCCAATTGCGGGGCCTGTTCACCTAAACCTCTGCTTCGATGAGCCACTTGTGCCGACTGGCGCGCGCCTTATTGATGGTGGTGGGCGCGGTAACGATGAACCCTGGCTCTCGCCCACTCCGGAGCCAGAGTCGCTCGAGGTCGATCAAGAAGAGATAGTGAGAGCGATCGCCAAAGAAATTTCTGCGCATCAACGTGGGGTAATCATTGTTGGGTGGGGGAGCGAGCTTCGCGCGGAGAGTCTTGAGTTGCTTGCGAGAACAACAGGCTGGCCAGTACTCGCTGATCCAATCTCTAATCTGCGTGGCACAGAGAACGAGGTTGTTGCTTACGACGCTCTGCTACGCGACCAAATCTTTGCCTCCGCTTATCTGCCGACACTCGCTCTTCGCTTTGGGGCGCTTCCTAGCGGAAGGGTGCTCGGAGAGTGGCTAACGCGTGTTGAGCGCATACTCGCCGTGGATCCCTCCGGACGTTGGATTGACCCTGCGCGCACGAATACAGAGGTACTCGTCGCTAATGCTGAGGCAAGCATCTTGGCCATTACCGAGCAGCTCGCGAACCAGACTCCCTCGTTGTCGTGGCTAGTTCTCTGGAGAGAAGCAGATGCACTTGCAACAGGTGCTCTTAACTCCTCTCTCGGGAGCATTGAGGTGCTCTCTGATCCGCGGATCGCACGAGATGTTGTAGCGACAACGCCCCCGGCTGCGACGCTCTTGGTCGCGTCAAGTATGCCGGTGCGCGATGTCGAGTCTTTCGCCCCGGCGCGCAGCGATATATCTATCATCGCAAACCGCGGCGTCAATGGAATCGACGGATTCGTCTCTACTGCAGTTGGGTACGCGATTGGATCTCAATCCCCAACAGTCGCTCTAGTTGGAGACCTCTGTTTTCTTCATGACACGAATGCACTAATAGGTGCAGCCCAGCGCGAGGTCGACCTAGTGATTGTGATCGTCGATAACCGCGGTGGTGCGATCTTCTCTTTCCTTCCGCAGGCTCAGATTCCTGAGAGTTTCGAGACGCTCTTCGGTACCCCGCACTCTGTTGATATAGCGCTTCTCTGTGCTGCGCATGGCGTATCAGCGACTGAGGTTTGGCTACCGGAGGAGGTCGCACCGACTCTCGCTGGCGCAATAGCGGAAGGGGGACTCCGGGTTGTGCTTCTTCGCACAGATCGAGATACCAATGTGGTACACCATCGCGAAGCATGGTCTGCGGTCTCATCAGCGCTATCCGAGGGGATGCGCTAAGTGCATTAGGGACGCGTTCGCGCTCCTCGTCTCGCTCAGAGGCGGGTTTGATATCGCAGCACCCATTTTGGTTTTAGCCATCCGCGGACTGAAGTAGTTTGAAGCCTCGCAGAGAATCTGGGAGTTGCGATGACTGTCTCCGCTGAGATCAAAAAGCCGCAAAATGCCCCCACGCGTTACTACGGCTTCGATGCCGTGCGAATCTTTGCGGCCTTGGCAGTAGTACTCACCCACTCTTTTGCCCTTACGGGGTTTGAGGAAGATCGCCCGATCATCTCAGTTGGGAATTTAAATATTGCACCGGGCTACCTCGGGGTCTGCATATTTTTCGTGACGAGTGGTTTTCTTGTAGCCCAGAGTTGGGGAAGAACTAGTGGGGTTAGAGAGTTTATCCGCAATCGTTTTGCTCGAATCTGGCCGGCATTAACACTCCTTATTTTTGGTTCTGTATTCATTCTTGGTCCAATAGTGACCACCGTAAGTACAGGGGAATATTTTCGAGACAAGATGACACTTGAGTACTTAGTTAAGAATTCAACTCTCGTATTCGGAACCGCTTCTAAACTCCCAGGGGTCTTTGTTGGTCAGCCAGGATCCTCCGTTAACGGATCACTCTGGACCCTGCCTCAGGAGATTTACGCTTACATCATCCTTGCATCAGTAGGACTCACTGGATTGCTGAGGCGTTGGTGGGGTGGCCTTCTGGTATTTATCGGTTTCGTCTGTTTTTGGCGATTCGGTTTTTATGCCGGCTCCGGCCCGCGAGGTATTGGCTTTAGCTTGAGCATCGTAAACGTCAGTTTTAGCACCGCTCTGGGGGCATGGTTTTTTGCTGGCGTTGCGCTCGTGAAGATTCCGCTCCGAGGCATAAAATTATTTATCCCAGGAGTACTCCTCACTGGTGTGGCCTTTGCTGTAGGTGAGCCTCTTCTATTTTTTATCGGGTTTCCTATGTTGGTCATTGGGTGCGGAGCATCATCCCCGAAAGCATTGAGAGGCCTTCACAGGATCGGTGATCCTTCATATGGAATCTATATCTACTCATTCCCGCTTCAGCAGGTGCTATTTAGATACGGAGTAGCGACTACTCCGGTTCCGATGTTTTTGCTGGCCGCTCCACTTGCAACCTTGCTCGGGTTTGCATCCTGGAGATTCTTGGAGCACCCGGCTCTCATAGCTCTCAAGAGAAAAAAACCAGCGGCGAGAGTTTCCTAGTGCTTCCTGCCTTGGCCTGGAGAAGTTGTCTCAGGCCTGCGTTAAATCGGCAGTCAAGACATCTCTAAAAAATCAAGCGCCTAAAGCCTTGAGAATCGGTGCGAGTTTGCGCTCCGTCTCGCCCCACTCTGCATCGGGTTCGCTACCTGCAACGATCCCGGCTCCGGCAAAGCAACGTGCAGTGTCACCCTCAATCTCGGCGCTCCGCAGAGCGATAGCAAACTCGCCGTCGCCGTTCTGATCAACCCACCCAACAGGTCCCGCGTAGCGACCACGAGCAATCTTTTCATTCTCGGCAATTAATTCTCGGGATTCATTAACTGGCCATCCCCCTACCGCCGGGGTCGGGTGGAGAATCCGCGCAAGGTCTAAGGCCCCCGGCGCGTCGGGTAATAGGTCGACCTCGATAGCGGTTGCAAGGTGAACAACACCAGGTAGTGCAAGAATCTCTGGTCCGCGAACTCTCGCGGTTGAGAATGTGTAGGGAGCGAGTGCCCCAATTACTGCCTCAACGACCACTTCATGTTCTCGTGCATCTTTTGGAGAATTTACGAGCGATGCGATAGCTGCAGCGTCGGTGCCGTCAGCAGTGCCGGCCATCGGGGTAGACGTAGCCAAGGCGCCGTGACGACGGAGAAGTAATTCCGGGCTTGCGCCAACTAGACCTCGGTGAGCGTAGATAAACGACTCTCGTTGCTGCTCTACCAATCTAGTAACGACTTGTCGTAGATCAATCTGGTTCTCGGCACGAACAATTAAATCTCGTGCGAGGACGACTTTCTCAACCCGTCCTTCGCCAATTGCGGAGAGTACAGCGGATACGCCCTCACTCCACTCAGAGCGTGAAGTGCCCCCAGTCCGAGACAACCCTGAATGCTTATCGTCAGTAGTGCCAGAGTCAGTAATTATCGACTTGGCCTCAGATGCAAGACCCGCTGGTATCGTGGCGGTCATCTCTTCATCGCAGTCGCGGATCTCCGTGATCCAGTAGCCGCCACCAGCGCTGCGCCCAATTACGAGTTGAGGAATAGTGAGCAGCGCAGGATCCATTGCGGAGAATGGGAGTGCCCCGACTGCGATGGCACCGCTTCCAGGCTGCGTTACTTGATCATCAATTTTGATCGCAGCGAGAGTCTCCTCAACATCGCCGGGTGCAATCTCAATCACCGACCCAATCGCAATGAAGCCAACACCATCCTTTAACCAGATGAAGTCGTCTCGGTTGTAGATCGCTAGCAAGTCGATCTCACTATCAAAGATGCGAGATCGCGCAACTAACTGCAGCTTGGAGTGAGAACTCATGAGCGAGTCCCCTCAATTAGTTGTACTGATCCGAGGGTCATGGTGGTTCTCTTCAAATCTTTAAAGCCTGCGCTGCGTGCCATGGCGAGTAAAACCTCGGGCTCCGGTAAGTACGCAGTAGATGCAGGTAAGTATCTGTATGCCTCTGCGTCGCCAAGAGCGGCACCGATCAACGGGACCACTCTGTGGAACCAGATTTCATTCCCAATGCGAGCGATCGCCGAGTTGGGTTTTGCTGGGTCGAGAAATGCAGCACGCCCACCCGGTCGTAGGACCCTTGCACACTCTGCGAAGAATGGTTCGAGCCCTGTAAAATTCCGTAGAGCGAACCCGCATGTAATGCCATCCACCGTGGCACTTGGAATTGGTAGGCGCAGAGCGTCGGCTCGAACGAGGGGTGCGGTGGTCTTAGCGTTAGAGAGCATCCCCGCCGAGAAGTCGATGCCGATCGGAGTGAAACCAGCGCTCTGGAGGTCTCGGCAGAGGTCACCGGTTCCGCATGCAAGATCGAGAATCACCGAACCCTTAGTTAGTGCAAGTGCTCTTACGGTGCGGTCTCTCCAGCGCCGGTCCTGCCCAAAACTGATGTAGCGATTTACTCGTTCGTAGCCTGGCGCGATCCTGTCGAACATCGCCTCGACCATTGCTGCCTTCTCCTCGGGAAGGGGGAGCGGGCTATTCACTCTGCAGACCGTCTCTATTTAAACCGTCTCTACTCAAACGCTCCGAGCAGGCATAGGGGAGCTGCGTTTGGCTGATAGTTCTGTACGCTCCCACGCCCTTGATGGTACGAGTCATTGCCCTCGGGGATCGAAACTAAGCAAGGCATCAAAGGGCGCTACCCTCATGGCATGCCCACTACACCTCCAACCGCTCCCGGGTGGCACCCCGACCCTTGGGGAACTGCCGATCTGCGCTACTTCGATGGCTCAGCGTGGGGGATAGTTACGCGCCCCAACTCGAGTGCTGACCGCTCAGCCCCGAACGAAAGTAGTGGAGTGGCGGATGTCACTCTCGAGGCGAGCGCCCCAAACCCGACCGATGGAGTTATCGCTGGGGCGAATAGTGACGCCCTTCCTCCTGCAGCGTGGTACGCCGACCCAAGTGGCTCCGGAGGACTGCGTTGGTGGGACGGCGAGCGATGGACTGAGCATGTATCTATCCCTGCTGATACGCGACCAGCCCTGACAAGCAAAGGTGCGCCGGTAGATCCAGCATTGATGCATGCGAAAGCAGCATCAACTGGTCGCCTCGTGCGTACGCTGCTCATATTCGCTGGCCCAGCGTTAGCGGTCTCGATTATCTCGAGTGCATTTCAGATGCGCTGGTTGTATGACAATTTTGACGCTGTCTGGCGGGATGCAGAGGCTGGGAGAGCTATCACGATTCCGATCTCTGCTTCTGGGGGTTCGTTCCTTGCAGCTTTCTCTCAAGTAGGTGGGCTCGTCTGCCTAATTACGGGCATATTCTTCCTGGTCTGGTTAGGGCAATCTGGGCGCGTTGCAGCGTCGCTTGGCTTCGCGCTGCGTCGCTCCCCATGGTTAGGAGCATGGTCGCTTGCAATCCCGATTGTGCAGTGGTGGTGGCCCTATCGGGCAACGCTGGACCTGCTGCCCGAGAGCGATGAGAACAAATCGTCTGTAATCCGATGGTGGCTGCCGTGGCTCGGTACCTCTATTGCGCAAGCCGGGGTTGTAGTTGCTGCTTTCGGAGCGATGCCTGATATTGCAATCTCAGTGATTGCTGCCGCTGGAGCAATCTGCGCCTTACTCGCTGCCGTTAAAGCGCGTTCAGTGATCGCTGCTGTCGAGACCGCCCATGCGGAGCTCGTTCGGCGACCAGTGCGCTGAGTCGCCTCGGCTATCCAATGTCTTAGCCGACGACTTACGCTTTTATTTAAGGTTAACTTGGCTCTCGTAGGGTTCGATAGGCGAATCTAGTGCCGCCTCTAACCCTGGCCTAATCAATCGGAGCATCGTGAGTGTTAGCAGCATGCTGACACCGGCAAGCAGGGTAATGGTGCGGAGCCCAAAGCGATCAGCAAGGGCGCCCTGCATAATTGCTCCTAGGGGGTAGAGGGCCCCAAGAGACATTGTGAGTAGAGACATGACGCGTCCGCGTACCTGTGCAGGGGCGCGCATCTGGCCGATGCTCATGAACGAACTCAAGGCCCCAAGGTAGACAAGGCCTACTGCAAATATTGCGATAGCGGATACCCAGAGACTCGGCGCTAACGCGTATGCCATAAGCGTGAATGGAACAGCCCAGAGCACAGTCATGAGAGTCCTGCGCGATCCGAAACGACTCGCGAGGGCACCTAGAGATAGGGCCATAACAACCGCACCCATCCCTTGAGCAGTCGTAAGAAGTGACGTGGCCCCTGCCCCTCCGTCAAACACCTTGATTGCCATTGCAGGAACGAGAGCGATAAACGGAGCCGCTAAGAAAGTGTTTACGACCATAAAGATGATGACTGATCGCAGCCCGGCATCTCGGCGCGTGTAGGCAATCCCCGTTTTTATTGACTTAATAATTGAGGAGCCATCATGGTGAGATGCTGGGAGGGTAAGCGCCGCAATTGCTACGAATACTGCCGCGAATGAGATCGTGTTGATTCCGAATGCCCACGCGTATCCTCCGAACCCGATGACGAGCCCCGCAATGGCTGGACCGATTACACGCCCGAGATTCCATTGAGCGGAGGAGAGAGCAATCGCACCCACAAGATCCTCCGAAGGCACTAGATCTGGCAGCACCGATTGGTAAGTAGGGAAGCCAATCGCCGATGCGCATCCGCTTGCAAACACGATCAGTGTGACAACTATGGGGGATGGAGACCCGGTAGCAGCCAAGACGGTTAGCAGTGCCGCAAGAGAGGTTTGAATAGTTGTGGTTATGAGCAGCAATTTCTTGCGCTCTAGTCGGTCAGCTAGTGCACCTCCAACGGGCCCCAGTACCGCTGCGGGCACGAATCCTGCAGCGGCAACGACACCGGTCCAAGTTGCTTTACCAGTGGTCTCAGTAACGAGAATCCCTACGCCGACTGTCTCCATCCATGTGCCGATGTTCGAGACGAAGGCCCCGAACCACATAAGAGCAAATCGCCTATGGCGCAGCGGTGCGAGGGGTTTTGGTAGGAGCATTATGAGGAACGTATCAGCGAAGCGCCCAAATCGTTGCTCTCCGTGGCAGACTCGCATCCGTGGGGCAGGCATGGGGGACTCAAGGCAGACGCGTCAATTCCATAATTTGTTCTGCCCTAGTTCTGGCCTCGATTGCTGCAGGGTGTTCTGCGAGTAATTCTGAGACGCCTGCGACCTCCTCGACCTCAAGCGCCTCCGCTGACGGCTCCACCTCAACCTCCACAACCTCGCTTGCACCGCCGTCGAGTACATCGCTCGCCGCTGCGACTACAACATCAACGCAGGGAGCCACCCTCCCAGCCGGCGACGACGCGACTATCACCCGACATGTTGATGGCGACACGATCTATGTCTCTGGTCTAGGCAGCGTGCGGTTAATCGGAATAGATACGCCCGAGACCAAAGATCCACGGACAGTTGTTGAGTGCTTTGGTCGAGAGGCATCGAACCATCTTGCCGCTCTGCTGCCGATCGGAACGCCAGTGCGCGTTGTTTATGATGTGCAGCGCACTGATAGGTACAACCGAGCGCTCGCATATCTATATAGAAGCAGCGACGCTCTCTTTATTAATGCCGCCATGATTATCGAGGGCTACGCGGCTGCATACCGATATCCGCCCGATGTTGCGAATGCTGATTGGTTCTCCGCGTTAGATCGCCAAGCGCGTGAAGCAAATGTTGGCCTCTGGGCAGCGTGTGGAGGTATTAATACGCCCGCATCTGGTGCTGGTTCTGGATCAACAACTACGACTGCAGGCGGCACCTCTTCAGGCACAGACTGCTCTCCGTCTTACCCTGGAGTCTGTATTCCGCCTGCTCCGCCAGACCTCGACTGCGGGGATGTGACTTACAAGCGTTTTGTAGTTCTGCCCCCGGACCCGCATAATTTTGATGGCAATGGTGACGGTATCGGCTGCCTTTAACCGCTCATCGAGAGCGGCGGGTGGTTATTTACTCAACCAAGTCAGTTGAGCGAGGCGGCGCGAACATTCCGATCACCACTGACTCTGGTTCTGCGGAGCCGTGCCAATCCCATGAAGCAATCTGAGTCGTAGATCTGCGCCCAACGCCAGCTCGTATTATCTCAAAGCGGGTGGTGCGAAGACTCGCAGTTGCTTCGCCCTCGCCGACGACGCGCTCGCCGGCTTCGTGAATAATTCTCAGTGCACCTGCACCGCCACGCTGTCGTCCTATGCCAAAAGAGAGCTGATCGAATGAGTAGTCAACAGCGTCAGAGTCGCGAGCGCCCGCAGCATTGAGCGCACCGCGAAGATCGTGCTCATGTGTAGCGGCATCGACGATGAACATTCCCTGCATTCGCCTTGGGAATGAATCGATTAGAGGCTCCACTTGCGGGCTAAAGCGCCCCCACTCCTCCAACAGTTGCTCGGGAGAAGACGTTGACCGCAGATCCACTTGGGTCTGTGTCCATTCATTTGAAGCGACTCCTTCTAGGCGACCCTCAATGACATCTGCGGTGCTCCCGACCATGTGGGCTAGTACTCCGAGAGCGCTCCACTCTGGAGTAGCGGGTGCAACTCGCTCAAGGCTTTCGCTCGAGGCACCCAAAATAAGTTCGGTGACTCGAGTTCGTATTCCTCGATAAATCTCCGCGAGGTCGTACTCGATACGTTCAATCTTGCCTGAGTCAATATTGGCCATTCGCTAAGACTAATTCGTTATGCGGACAGAGTTAGCAGCCTCTCTTGCTTTCGCAAGCACTTCCTCGGCGCCATCAATGACGCGACCGCGCATCAATACTCGACCTGCAACGACTGCGGTGTCTACGCAGGATCCGGTGGCAGAGTAAATGAGCGCCTCGGCAATTGGAGCAGGGGTAAGTTCGATGGAGTCGAGGTCGATTAGCAAGAAGTCGGCCTGCTCTCCAACAGCAAGCGGTGTTGCTCCGAGTTGAGGAGCCAATGCACCGGATACAAGAGAGAGTGCCTCACGGGCAGGAAGCACAGACGGGTCAAGATCTGAGTGTTTCTGAAGCAGTGAGAGGAGTTTGATGTCCTGGAATAGGTCGAGAGAGTTATTTGAGGATGCCCCATCGGTGCCGATGCCAACGCTGCATCCGTGTCGGCGTGCATCGGAGTATCGAAAAGGCCCGCCGGAGGCGAGTTTCATATTCGACGCTGGGCACGTAACTAACGTCGCACCTCGCTCGGAGATGAGAGCCAGCTCGCTATCGTCCAAGAAAATTGAGTGAGCAAAGACGCTGCGTTCGTTGACAAGCCCTAGTGAGTCTAAGTAGTGAACCGGCCTCACTTTATTTATATCGATGCAGTTAGCGACCTCACCAGCGGTCTCCGATAGATGCATGTGAATCGCCACATTGTGTTTAGCCGATAGGGCCGAGATGTGTTCGAGGTCTTCCCTGCTCAATGTGTAAATAGAGTGAGGTCCAAGAGCGGGTGTAACCAAATCGGTTGACTCCATTAATGCGAGCAGGCCATCCTCCGCGGCCTCTGGCTTTGCCGTTGCAGGGGTGCCAGGCGCATTGATGACCACTTGACTAACGCATGCCCGCATCCCAGAGTCTGAAACAGCGCGCGCTACTTCAGTGGAGTCGAAATACATATCCCAGAAACGAAGAGTTCCACTTCGGATCATCTCAAGAGCGGCTAACCGCGTTCCCCAGTAGACATTCTCAGGAGTCAATCGAGACTCCGCCGGCCAAATCCGAGTCTCAAGCCACTCCATCAATGCGAGGTCGTCTCCGTATCCACGGAGCAGTGTCATTGCTGCATGAGTGTGCCCGTTTACAAGTGGCGCAATTAGCGATAGCCCGCCCGCGTCGATCTGCTCATCACCGGGCAGCGCTAGTACACCATCACCGAGTTGAGTGATTACTCCGTCAACGCAGCGAACTCCTCCTGATGCTCCATCAATTAGGGCACCAGTGATTGTTAGCGGCTGCATCATCCCCCAGTGGGTGTAAACGCGCAGGGCATGCGCTTGATGCCGTGAATAAAGCCTGATTGAAGCATCTCTGGGGGTCCCGTGATCTCTAGGTCTGGGAGTACGCGGAAGATCTCCTCAAACATCACACGGATCTCACGCCTAGCAAGGTTGGCCCCAAGGCAGAAGTGTGGGCCCCCACCGCCATAACCAAAGTGCGGGTTAGGGGAGCGAGTGATGTCGAAGCTATATGGGTCCGCAAACTGATCCTCGTCTCGGTTAGCGGAGTTGAAGTACATCACGACCTTCTCGCCCTCGTGGAAGGTATGGCCGGATAGCTCGACGTCGCTCACAACCGTGCGCCGGAAGTTCACAACCGGTGTCGCCCAGCGAACGATCTCCTCGACCGCGTTGACTGCGTGTGCATCGAAGTCTGATACCCAGAGTGCCTTCTGGTCTGGATTGTTTTGTAATGCCAGCATGCCATGGCTTACAGCAGTGCGCGTTGTCTCATTTCCGGCTACCACAAGGAGAATAAAGAACGACGCAAACTCTCCAATAGTTAGGCGCTCACCATCAACCTCAGCGTGCATAAGAATGCTTGCTACGTCGTCGGTTGGGTTATCGAGACGATGCTGGCCGATATCCATAGCCATTTGGTGGAGGGTAAGAAGCGCACCCATTAGATCCTCGAAAGACTGCACGTACTCGGGGTCGCCAACTCCAAGAATAATGTTGGATTGCTCAAATACGCTCTGCTCAAGGGATGGTGGTACCCCAACCATGTCGCAGACAATCTGTAGTGGTAACTCAGCAGCGATCTTTGATACGAAGTCACACTCGCCAAGGTGGGCAACACCCTCAGCAACATTGCGAGCGCGAACTTGAACCTGCTCGAGCAGATGATTTAGTGCCTTTGGCGTGAAGCCAGAGGAGATTAGGTTCCGAAGTTTTTTGTGGCGTGGGTCGTCCATGTTGATGATCGAACCAAGGAACTCCGCCATCTCCTGCGGTAGGTCCCCAACGTTCGTTCCGCCGCGGCCACTAACGAAGACGTCAGCGTGCCGACTGACGTACATCACATCGGAGTACTTCGATAATGCCCAGAACCCAATGCCCTGCCCATAACCCTCGATCAGAGGCTCTTCATGAAACGAGATTGGGCGCTCCTCGCGCAGCATCTTGAAGACGGCCTCGCGCTCGGAGTCAGGGCGCCCCCAAAACTCAATGTCACCAAGGGCGACATCATCTAGGGCAAGCGGTGACTTCGGAAGGAGCATGCTCATTTGGGCCTTTCGCGAGGGTGGGATTTCTTAGGTTGGCACATTACGCTCATTGGGATGCGCTGGTCACTTGCTCTACCCACTGATCGTGCTGACCTGCCTCAAGAGTTCGTTAACGGCGGTGCTGTCGCTGCTGCTGCAATCTGCGCAGAGGAGTGTGGGTTCGACGCGGTCTATGTCACAGATCACCCGGCCCCCGACCAACGCTGGCTTGACGGTGGCGGGCATCATGCCCTCGAGCCTATGGTCGTTCTCAGTTATGCAGCGGCCGTTACCCAGCAGTTAATGCTCCAGACCAATGTCTATATTGCGGCTTATCGGAATCCATTTCTCGCCGCCAAGTCAATCCTCTCCCTCGATCTGCTCTCAGGTGGCCGGGCCATCATTGGCGTAGCAGCGGGCTATCTGCGCCCCGAGTTTGGGGCGCTAGGTGTTGAGTTCGATGAGCGAAATGAATTACTCGGTGAGTGTATTGATGTGATGCGTAGGGTCTGGACCGAGGATGAGGTGGCTGTCGAGGGTGCACATTTTCGCTCGCGCGGTGTAACCATGAGGCCGCGGCCAGTCGCTCAACCGCACCCTCCGATATGGGTTGGTGGAAATAGCAAGGCAGCAATACGTAGGGCCGTTGAGAGCGGTGAGGGTTGGGTCCCCTTCCCGAACCCGCCTGAGGCAAGCGTCGCAGTTAAGTCTCCAGTCATCTCGAGCATCAGCGACTTAGAGAAACGAATTGAGTTTGCTCGCGCTCATTCGGAGGTTGTTGGTCGATCTGCTCCACTCGATATCTGCTTCTCGCCGTTCTCGCTCAGTTCTGAAACCGCTGCCTCAACTTTGATGCGTGGGGATAGCGGAGCACTGATTGATGAGGTACATGCGCTCGAGGCCATTGGAGTTACATGGTTGACGGTCTCCTTCGGAGATGCCAAGAATCTCTCGGAGTGGAGAGGCCTCGTGGACAGGTTGGGTGCAGATGTGCTCGGATCAACTAAATGAATGAGAATCCCTCTGAACCAGACGGCCCAATCGAGACAACTGGAGCCTTTGTGAGATGGGAGGAGACGATCGATGAAGTGCCTGGAATTACAGGTTTTATCGCACGGGCCTCCCGGCTTGGCTTAGGTGTTGCTGGCCTTGCCTTGACCACTACCGTCAATGCAATCGACCGTTTAGGGCCAGGGCAGAGCCCGGGTGGATCCACCCTTAGGCGCTTACCAAGCGCTGCACTAGGCATCGGCCTAGCGACTCAGGAAAGAATTCTTGCCATCTCTGCTCAGGTTGAGTCGAGCGCGGGTTTCGCAGTCTCGGCAGCACGTTCTCTGCCTCTGGTAGGGAACGTGGTCACTGCAGGCGATCGAACTCTCGAACGCTGGAGCATCCGTGGTGAGGAGGAGCAGGCTGGCAACGAAGCATTGCTATCTGCGTTTGTTGCTCGCCTCGCTCCCGAGATTGCGATAGCGATGATGGAGAGACTCGACATCAACGCGATTCTTGAGTCACTCCCGATTGACTCAGTTCTGGAACGTGTTGATGTTGATGCGCTAATTGGGCGCGTCAACGTCGATAATATTCTTGAGCGCGTAGATATCGATGCGCTGATGACGCGCCTAGATATTGGAC
>JBAXPT010000030.1:0-14859 GCA_037132095.1 Actinomycetes bacterium | reverse complement strand
CTGATGGGTGCACTTACCGCAGCGGCACTTTGGCGCATTGATGCCGCTCTAATTCTTGCACTCGATGAGGGGGTTGGGCCTCCAGTCGACTCATATGTAAATGGCTCGCAGACCTGGCTAGTAGATGTAGGGCCCCCAGATACAACACTTGAGTTCAGGCTCCATCCGGTTGCCCGATATGTGGGCCCGACCGGCCTCTCTCACTACGACCTATGGGAGACTGTCGTGGCTGCGCTCTCAAGCGGCGCAGATCCATCTGCCTTAACTCTTGGCGACGAGACGCGATCCCTCACTGACCTATGGGATGGTCTTGAGGTATTTGAGGCTTATGAAGCAGACCTTGAGCCTGCACAGATCGCCTCGAGCGCTAGAGAATCGATTGGGCGTGAGCCTGATAGAGCGGGTTTGGTTGATCATGCTGCTAGCGGAACTGCATGGGACCACAGCGGAAGAAGCATCTCGTTATTCGATCTTCTAGAGGATCAGCTGAAAGCTAAATAGTTGTTATGTCGCCACGCCAAGTTGGGGTGCGCGGTGCATCAAAGTCAGATGGAAATGACTCGCCATCAATTGCGCGAAACGCTAAGTCGACCCACCGGCTTGCCCCTGCGAGTGGCTGAGGAAGCGCGTCGCGCGCAAAGAATCCAACCTCTCTAGTCTCAAGTGGGTGGCCCTTTAACTCGCCTCCGGTCATGCGGCAATGGAATAGCAGTGAGTAGAGAGGAAGGTGAACAAACCCAAACCTCATACCATCGAGGACTGCAACAAGAGATAGAGGTTGGCACTCAATTCCGGTCTCTTCTAGAACCTCCTTCATTGCAACCTCGGATGGCGAGTAACCGATATCGGCCCAGCCCACTGGGTAGAGCCATACGCCCGAATCTGCGCGCTGAGTTAAGAGAATCTCGCCCGCTTCATTCCCGACAATTGCAGCGACCGCAACCTTTGGAGTGACATACCCCGGCACTCCGGAGCCGACCGATACAAGCCAGTCTTCATAGAGCACATCCGCCTCTGCCTCTTCAATCGCTGCTGCTCTTATATCTGCCGCTACGTGAAGCACCTCCTCAAAGCGTTCTTTCTCGTAGAGGCTCTGCGTAAATCCGAGCCCGGTACGGGCGATCCCCGAGAGAGTCTCAGCCCACCTAAGAAGATCTGAGGCGACTACTGGTGGATTGAGGGATGGGTTTGTGGCTGGTTTTGTTTCTGGGTTCTTCTCCATCACCTAAGCCTAGGCCGAGCATTAGCTATCTTCGAGACCATCAGTAATCGCCCGGCGAAGCTCCGCCACAGCCTCGCTTGCTTCGATCTTCTCACCATTTATCTGCACATAAAAGACGTCAACAATTCGATCACCGATTGTTGTTGCCCGCGCCGCGGTTACATCTACTCCCTCCCCGGAGAGAATCATCGCGATTCGCGCAAACCTCCCAACCTCGTCATCGGCGTATACCTCTACGACTGATGCCGTAGTAGAGGCAGTCGGATCAATCGTCACACTTGTTGCTCCGCGGTTAGCCGTTGGGCTTCGGTAGGCAGCAGCACGGGCAGCTAGGCGATCGGAGAAATCCGCACCGGCGCAAGCCTCTTCTATATGGCCCGTCGCTTTCGACCGCTCACTCTGACTACTCAGACGCCCAAACCGATCCACACCAGTAAATACCTCGAGGGCCATTCCAGAGGAGTGAGTTGCAGCGTTGACTGACGAGATATCTAGGCCAGCGAGAGCTAGAGCAGCAGCGACTCCGCCGAGCAAACCTGGTCGGTCAGGGGCGATGACAGCACATTGAAGGAGGCCTTCGTCAATCTCGCTCCACTGCACGGCTAACACACCTGCAGTGATCACGTCTTCATAAATTACAAAAGGATCCACGTCGGCGGCAGTTACGGTTCCGGCCCTAATGGCTAAGAGTGCACGCTCGCGCAGTTCAGATACCAGAGCAGACTTAGTTGGGCCCCAAGCAGCTGGGCCAGTGGCGCGCGAGTCAGCGACGGTAAGCGCGTGCAGAAGGATCACCGTCTCAGCATCCTTAGCCTGAGCAATAAATTGCTCGAGAGTTGCAGGGTCATCTAGATCACGGCGCGTAGCTGTATCGGCCATAAGTAGATGATTGAGCACAAGCCACTCAAGGAGACGAGCTCCCTCAGTGTCGAGGCCAACGCGTTTCGCAAACCCCTGCGCAATGGCTGCGCCTACCTCCGAGTGATCGCCTTGCTGCCCCTTGCCGATGTCATGAAGCAACGCGGAGAAAATCAAGACTTCGGGCCTCTGCAGCCCGCTTACAACATCTGCATCCGCTGATCCGAGTTCGCTACTCAATAGTGCTGCAGACTCTGCGACTGTTTCTAACAGATGCCTATCTACCGTAAAGCGGTGATAGGCGTTGCGTTGAGGCATGGAGCGCACATTTACCCACTCGGGCAATATCGTGGTCAGGACTCCTACGTGGTCTAGCGCCTCTGCGACTGTGATGGCTGAGTGCCCGGCTCTCAGCCATTCAATTAGGTAGTAGCGGTCTTCATCGCTCCAGAGTGGCGGGGCAGTTCCGCGCATCTGATCAAGCGAGTCTCGGTCAATTCTCGCATTGAGCAGCGCTGCATGCGCAGCAGTCCTTAGTACTAGTGAACCATCTACTGCAGCGCCAGCCCTCAGGGAAACAACTCCATGTCTCTGCACTACTCCCTCAGCGAGTTCCCTTTCTCCGCCCCGCAGGCGCCTCAATCCGCGCTTAGGAACTGTGCGCGAATCAAGCGATCCCCACGCCTCCGCAGCAATCCAAGAAACTCTGCGGGCGTGCTCTGAGAGGCCGCGCACTAATGAGTCTGCGTCTGGAGCACCGAGCAGACTCGCTACGGCATCCTGATCCTGAAGAGAGAGTCGATCACTCGGCCTGCCCGTTGAACGGTGAAGAGCTACACGCGCATCAAGCAAGGCATTGTTTGCGAGCGCTAGCGCCTCTAGATCCTCGGCGTGAAGTGCGCCGACTGCAACGAGTGCGCTAGCTCCAGCATGGCCCTTTGCCCATCCAGCCCAACGGAGAGAGTGAATGTCGCGAAGTCCCCCGCCCCCACCTTTAAGGTCGGGTTCTAAGACCTCTCCTAGGCGCCCGGGCCTCTCACGCCTCCGAAATGAGGCTGCAGAGAGCTCTGCAATTAAAGAGTCTTTGCGTCGGCGGGCCAGCCTTCGGACTCTATGCACAAGAGCATTGGCATCAACGCTTGCGGCCCCAGCGACGATCCTCACATCGAGTAATGAGGTAAGGGTCTCAAGATCGCTCTCCGCCAAGTGAAATGCCTCGGAGGATGTTCGCGTGGCATGGCCCAAGACAAACCCTGCGTCCCACAGCGGATACCAGAGAGCATCAGCGACATTTGCTATCGACCCGGATCGATGAAGAAGGAGAACATCTACATCGGAGGACGGGCAGAGCTCTTGACGAGCGTAAGACCCAAGTGCAAGCACAACAAGGTCATCGCGCGCTACAGATGCATACGCCTCTTCAATCGCCGCATCTACAACCTGGCTCAGGGCTAGCCCAAAAGACGAACCCTGGAGAAGAGGATCGTTGATGCAACTCTCTCGCTGCTCGCGCAGGGAGTGAGCTCGCTCAGATTGCGTCAGAGCCGGCCTCGCCGGTACGAACTCTATAGACCGAGTCGACAGTTGTAACCCAGACTTTCCCGTCACCAATCTTCCCGGTGCGCGCTGACTCCATAATGGCCGTGACTAGCCCGTCAACCTCGGCGTCATCAACGAGTATCTCGATTCGCACCTTCGGTACGAAATCAATCTCGTACTCTGCTCCTCGATAGACCTCTGTGTGCCCACGCTGGCGCCCGAAGCCCTGCACCTCGCTTACCGTGATCCCCTGCATCCCAGCAGATTTAAGTGCATCTTTTACATCATCTAATTTGAACGGTTTGATAATTGCAGTAATGAGTTTCATCTATATATCTCCCTATCAGACTCGGTCGAATGCATAACCAGTTTCGGAGTGCTGACTGAGGTCAAGTCCAGTCTCTTCGTCCTCTTCAGATACTCGAATCCCACCTGGCATCACTGCCTTGAGTACTAGCGCGATTATGAGAGTCACGACGAAGGAGAATACAACCGTTGCAGCTACCGCGATTGCCTGTTCCCCGAGAAGGCTCCAGCCTCCGCCAGCAAATACTCCGTCCCTCCCGGCGGCATTCACACTTACATCGGCGAATAGCCCGAGCAGTAATGAACCAAGAATTCCGCCTACGAGGTGTACCCCAATAACGTCGAGCGAGTCGTCATAGCCAAATCGGAACTTCAGATGCACTGCCCAGAAACATGCAGCCCCTGTCAGTGCTCCGATAATTACTGGCGCCATTCCCCCAACAAAACCTGCGCATGGAGTAATCGCAACTAACCCTGCGACGGCGCCTGATGCAGCGCCCAGAGTTGTGAAGTGCCCAAAACGAAGTCGCTCCACAATCAACCAGCCCAGCATTCCTGCTGCCGCGGCGAGTGTTGTGTTCAAGAATGCCTGTACTGCGACACCATTGGCGGCAAGTGCTGAGCCGGCATTGAAACCAAACCAGCCAAACCAAAGTATGCCTGTACCTAGCAACGTAAGCGGGAGGCTATGTGCGCGCATCGGGTGCTTTGGCCATCCGCGTCGTTTTCCAAGGACAATAATTAAAGCGAGCGCTGCAACTCCCGCGTTTACATGGACGACAGTTCCGCCGGCGAAGTCAAGCGCACCGCGTTTAAACAACCAACCTGCAGGTGCGAATACCCAATGTGCAACGGGTGAGTAAACAAGCACTGCCCATAGTCCTAGGAAAATTGCCCATGCCGAGAAACGCATCCGGTCTGCAATCGCACCCGTAATAAGAGCGGGGGTGATAACAGCAAACATCATTTGGTAAGTCATGAACAATGCAGGTGGAATAGTTAGTTCAAGCCCTGGAGGTGCAACTAGGTGTGCATTGTGTAGCCAGGCGAAATCGAAGTTTCCGATCCACGGCCCGGTTCCTCCAAATGCGAGTGAGTAACCAATCGCAGCCCATAGAACAGTGATGAGCCCCATTGAGAAGAAGTTCTGCATCAACATGCCGAGGACGTTCTTGGCCCTCACCATGCCTCCGTAGAAGAGTGCAAGCCCCGGGGTCATGAAAAGAACAAGAGCGGTTGAGACCAATACCCAAGCGGTATCCCCTGCATTTATTTTCACGTGAATCCACCTTGTAAATAAAGTTGTAATTAAGTAGGTGCGATTACCGTAATAAAGAAGTGTTTCCGGAGTGTTTCCGAGGCAAAGTCCGCCTACCTAATCTGCTCTGCATCGAGGGTGCTAGAGGCTTAAAGCCAGAGAAACTAAGGAGTTGCTATCGACGGAATCGCGGACGCCGGGAGAGGCCTAGAGATCAAGAAACCCTGTGCGGAGTCACACCCGAGAGCGCTTAGAGCCTGCATTTGTGTCTCATTCTCGACGCCCTCAGCCACAACGAGCAGCCCAAGAGCGTGGCCTAGCCCGAGTACCGCGGAGACGATCGCTTCGTCATCTGGGTCGTGCCCAAGACCATCTACAAATGACCTATCAATCTTCACAATATCCACAGGGAAGCGCTTTAAGTAATACAGCGACGAGTACCCAGTTCCAAAGTCGTCGATAGCGACCTGCACGCCTAAATCATGGAGTTCACGAAGTGCGTCGATTGAAGCCGGCTCCATGAGCGTGCCCTCAGTTATCTCGAGCACTAACTGAGATGGAGTAAGACCGGATAACGCGAGTGCCTGACTCACAACTTCAATTAGGTCTGATCCCTCGAACTGCCGTGCTGAGACATTTACTGAGACTGTGAAATTAGGGCTGACATCACCATCCATGATCCACCTGCCCAACTGGCTGCAGGCTTCCCTAATGACAAAGTTGCCAACCTCAGAGATAGCGCCGGTCTCCTCGGCGATCTCAATAAAGGATGCGGGCTGCAGCATCCCCTTAGTTGGGTGAAGCCAGCGGACTAGCGCCTCGGCGCCCTCAATTAAGCCAGTAACAAGATTGATTACTGGTTGATACTCAAGGACGAGCTCCCCGTTCATTGGAGCGTTGCGGAGGCCGCTCTCCATCTCCAATCGATTCAGTGCGGATGAACGCAGTTCATCTCCAAAGACCTCAACCCGCGCCTTGCCATTCTTTTTAGCCTTGTACATCGCTGCATCCGCGTCGCGCAGCATTCCGGCGGCTTTTGCATTTCCTCCGTTAATAGCGACGCCAACACTGGCCGAGACGCGAAGCGACTGGCCCTTGATCATCATTGGCTGATCGATTGATGTGAGGAGTCTCTCAGCAAGTTCGGTTATGACTCCACTCGCGCTCTCAGGGTCTAGATCTTCACAGAGCAGAACAAATTCATCACCCCCGAAACGCGCAATCGTGTCGCTCGCTCGTGAGCACTCCCTCAACCTGGAGGCAACGTTTATAAGCAGTTCATCTCCGGCGTCATGCCCGAGGCTGTCGTTTACTTCCTTGAACCGATCTAGGTCAATGAACATGACAGCGTTGACAGTGTTGCCCCTAGAAGCGCGGGCTGTAGCAATGGATAACAACTCAGTGAAGAGTGAACGATTTGGCAATCCTGTAAGTGAATCGTGGTGTGCTTGATGTGAAAGACGCGTCTCGTATTCTTTTCTGTCCACCGCAATTGAGCATAAAGAGCAAAGGGTCTCCATGAAATCGACTTCGTCCTTGGTTACTTCATGCAGTTCATCCCAGAAGACTGCGATACTTGCAATAACTGCGTCCTCATCAGAACTACTCACAGGGGTCGACCAAACTGCCTTGAATCCATTTCGGAGCAATAAATCGCGGCACCCCTCGAGTCGCAGATCGTTAGCAACATCAAAGGAGTAAACGGGTTCCCCTGCCTCCACCGCAATGCCGCAGAGGCCACCCCCTGCACCGAGGGGAACGGACTGCATTGCGTCAACAAATTCGTCGGGCATACTAGGGCCGCCCGCAAACGAAAGTCTTCCATCACTGACCCTCATCACAGCCGCCTTAGACCCAATAAAGGTCCCCTCAACTAGGTCGCAGAGAGCGGCAAGGACATTGCTAATTGGGGCACTGCTGGCCACCAACGCCAGAAACTCAGCCTGTTCCCTAAGAAGAGTCTCAGAGCGTTGGCGATCCGTGATGTCCCTCATAGTGATCATGGAGGCTGAATCGCTTATGTCCCCGCCAAAGTTCACTGCCGTTGCTTCACAGAATCTGTAATACCCATCCGCGTTGAGAACTCGAATCGGGTAATCAACGTAGGGGCGCTTTATGGCGGGGCCATTCGATGATCCGTAGGGCAGTCCCTCTATGTCATCGGGATGTATCTTGTGCCGCAATTGTGTGCCGATAATTTCTTCGAGCGGAATCCCGAGCAGCTCCTCTGCCCTAGGGCTTGCATAGATAATCCCTTCGGGTCGTCTGACTACAAATACTGCATCAGTGCTCTGGGCAACGATCGCACGGAACCAAATTTCTTGGCGCCCAAGTTTTTCTGCAATATTCTTAATTTGTGTAACGTCGTGGATCGTGATCGTATAAAACGTCGGGCCGTTCTTACCGATATTACGGTGAGCATCGGTTGCCGTTAGCACGATATCTCCTTGGATATCTACAAAAGAAGTCTCACCACTCCATTTGCCAGAGTTGAGTAGAGCAGGAATAACCTCTGAAATCATGAGTTCAAGACTCTCGGGAGTTAACCGCAGTACTTCAAGATAATTTAAGAGAGATAGTTGGGTCTCTGTTAAACCCTCGAGCCCAAGCCTGCGACGCGCTGTGGGGTTGGCATACTGAATTGTGCCTTGATCGTCAAAGACGAGAGCCAGAGCGTCAGATTCCTCAAGCAAAGATCGAAGATGATCTGTCTGCGTTAACGCGACATCAAGCGAAGTTAGATCTTCAAAAATGCTGACATAGTTACCGCTTGCCTGCGCAGCGCTGGTAACCCAGTTTCGTACATTGCAGAATGACCCGTCTGGGCGTTCAATCCTTAGATTGCCAAACCATTGGCCCGTCTTGATAACGGCATCAAATGCGTCTTGTATTATGAGTTCCTGGCCCAATGTTGCATCAGTGAGAACGTCGAATACATTTTCGCTCTCTAATTCTTGACCAAAAATCTCACTCAACTTTTCATTGCCGTATAGAAGTTCACCATTCTGCGTTATGCATGCAATACCAAGGGGAGATGACGAGAGAAGAGCGCCTAGAAGAGCGGGGTCTTCAGATAATGACAGGTGCCGTTCACTAACATCACCTAAAGTGTCCGAGCGCACGCTATTAGCGTTTACCAGTAGGTGCGAAGAGTTAGAGGTATGAAACATGGGGGCCTCTCGCGGTTAGGAGTCGACGGAGTTACCCTAGGTCAAAACCAGCCAAGAATAAAGTACCGGGTCAATTTGATAGCGAGCAGGGGTTCAACGGGACCGCAGAACCCTTGCCTTTGCTAAGCCCCATGCGAGGAGGAGTGGCCCTAGATCTTCTCCGAGTGAGGCCAAATCTGGGGGGGAGAGGGACCAGCGATCCTCGGGCAAGGCGCGTTCTTCAAATGGGTCACGCTCTAACTCTCCTACCCCAAGACCTAGGAGCAGGAGGCCTGGCTCCCGATGAGACCCCCTCACAATGCTCAGGGGGGTCTCACGCTGAAGTGCCGGGTCTTGCGCGAAGAGTGCTCGAAGCTCATTTGAGACTCTCACGGTTGAAGCCATAGAGGCCTCTGTTATGTTCTCTTCCTCAGACTCTGAGAGAGGGCCTTTCATCCATGCCCTGAGGACCTCAGCTGTGCGATTGGTCAGCCAAATTGGTAAACCAATAGTGATCCCAGATAACAACAGTGGACTCACCTCATTAAGGATTGCGGTTCCCTCCGCCTCCGCTGCCGCCGGATCAGATCCAGGTTCTGTCCGTGAACGCTTAAACATCTCTGGCAGTTCGTATTTACGAGTCATAAGAGACATGATGACTCAATGCGCATCCTCGCGTTAGCCGTATTCGAACGAATCGTCTATCAATGTACCTGCCTTGATACATCGAGCCCTGACAGACCGACACTTGAGGTCGATGCGTTGCTCCGCGAAGGAGACGCCGACGGCCCTCTCCTGCTGCCTATGGCCGACCTAAAGCGGATGCTCGGATTCTCTATCGCAGAGCGCCACATCTTGAGCTTCAGGGATTCTGGGCGCAGTGAGTTTCGCGACGGAGTGGAGTACTTGAGCTTCCCAGTATGGAAGGACCTAAGCCACGAATAGGCCTGCAGAGAAAGGTGACCTCGGTCAACGCAGACGCGTAATCAACCCGCGACTATCCCGCTAGGACGTCGCCCTCCATCTGATTGACGGTGCATCCGAGTTCTTCTAGGTATGCAATCGAGTCAGCGATGCTCTGTGCCTCACCCGAGATCTCAAGAATCGTCCACCCCGAGTGCTCCTCAACATTCGCGCGACGAATACTCGGTATTACATCGAACCTCTTGATGATCTCGTAGACCATCGGACGATCAACTAAGGCTTCTGGGAACGATACAAATAGGCGCTGGCTAGTAGTCACGCCTTTTAGGTTAGCGATTACGCCGGCCTCGTGATGAATACTCAGATAATCCCTACAGCTTTAAGGGCATCTGCTGGGTCCATGACTAGACCAGTGACAAACGGCCCAAACTCCCCGTACAGCGCCGAGACTTCATCAAAACGCATCTCGTAGACGATCTCTTTGAGCGCCACAGGGTCGTCCGCAAAGAGCGTCACTCCCCATTCCCAGTCGTCAATCCCTGTTGATCCGGTGATTAGTTGAACGACTCGCCCGGCATATGTGCGCCCAACGCGGGCATGCCCGGCCATTAGTTCTTTTCTGCGTGCAAAATCAAGCGAGTACCAGTTGTCCTCTCCCGAGCGCTTCTTCGACATCGGGTAGAAACAGATCGTTGATCTCGCTGGAAGCTTTGGGTGAATTCGCTGTTCGCGATAATGCACCATCCGCTCACTCCATACCGTTAGGCGCGTCTCGATCTCCGCAGCATCCGCTATGCCTTCTTCTTCGGATAGGCGCCTGCGCTCATCGTCATCAGTTGACATGTACTCAGAGCCCTCAGTGAGCGAGAAGTACGACCACTCAAGAGTAAATAATCCGGTCTCAAGAATCGCATTCTGGAACTGCTGCAGGCGAAGTAGGTCTGGCCCAACAAGCATTACTCCGAGGTCTGCTTTGTGCCCGAGGACTGGGAACCAAACGCACTGATGACCATCTGCGACTAGTGCATCGACGAGTGCGATTACTTCCGCGGCCGTTGAAGACTCAGGCCTTGACATAGAGCGCGCGACCTTGAGGAATAGATGTAGAACTCCCCAACCCTCAGATGGAATAACAGACGCAGGCACGTGGAGAGGCTACCGGCCGAGAGGCCAAATCCTCAGGTCGCGCTCGAGTTGAGTGCTACGAATTGCCGGTTACGCCAAATCCCCCTAGGGAGCCAACATCACTTGCTGGAGGGGCAGAGATATTTAGGTCTGCCCCAAAATCAAAGAACTCCAGTGAGAACGAGAAGTTATTCTCCGAGCCGCCACCATTCGTCGAGAGCTTTACTGTGCGCCCCTGCTCATCAACCCAGACATCTACGGGGAACTCATTTGAGAGATTCTCGAATACCGAGGAGACCTGTTTTTTATCAGCACTTGGGGCTGCCCCTATTGCCTTGGACATATTTATGCGGCCCGTGTAGTGAGTTGTCTGATTACCGCGAATGCTCTCAGTGCCAACCTCTTCTACATCTGCAATGCCGCGAAGCATCGCAAGGAGATTTGCTGGGTTAGCACCCGCTGGAGAGTCTCCCCCAAGAGCGCTTAGGTCCATAGAGATCCACTCTTTACCGCCTAGCAGCGCAGAGCCGATCCCGCCGATAAGGTCGCCAACACGAATGTAAGCGGTCTCGCCGACCAAGCGAATCTCGACCTTGGACGATTCGAGGCCAGGTATTCCGAGATCAGCGAGTGAGGTCTTGAGGCTGGTTGAGTTGTTCTTAAAGTCGACACCACCATCGAGATCAAACTTCGATGCTTTACCTGACATCGAGATTGAAAAAATACCCGCAACGCGCATTGTCTCGACCTGCGAAGCAGCATCGACACTTGAGGAGATGAGTTGGACAGCACCGACCTTGCTTGCATCTGGTTTCGTCTCGCCACCACACCCCGCGAAGGCGAGCCCAGTTGCGAGAGTCACCGCAAGAATTGCTGTGAAACCAAATCGAGTTTTAAAACCTCTGCAAGAGCGAGTTAGAGAATTAGTTGTGTGAGTCATTCTCCTACCCTAGGGCAGGCACCGGACATAGTGCACTCAGGGGCGCGCATTCAGGCGCGAAAACGGGGCGCCCTAATGGGCGCCCCGTGATCAAGTGCTAGTAGCGAAACGACTAGAAGTCGCCCATTCCGTCCATACCCGGCATTCCGCCGCCGCCACCAGCGCCTGCAGGCTCTGGCTTCTCGGCAACTACTGCCTCGGTCGTAAGGAAGAGTGCTGCAATTGAGGCTGCGTTCTGAAGTGCGGAACGCGTCACCTTGGCTGCATCGATGACACCGGCCTTGACAAGGTCCTCGTACTCGCCAGTGCTGGCGTTGAGTCCGTGGGCTCCCTTGAGGGAACGAACCTTCTCTACGATGACTCCACCCTCAAGACCGGCGTTGAGCGCGATCTGCTTGAGTGGCTCTTCGAGTGCACGAGCAACTGCACGTGCACCGGTTGCCTCGTCGCCAGTGAGAGTCTCGACGAGCTCGAGCACCTTGGCCTGCGCACGAAGAAGCGCAACTCCACCACCGGGGACCACGCCCTCCTCAACGGCTGCCTTGGTTGTCTGCACTGCATCCTCGATGCGGTGCTTCTTCTCTTTGAGCTCAACCTCAGTCGCTGCACCGACCTTGATGATCGCCACACCACCTGAGAGCTTTGCGAGGCGCTCTTGAAGCTTCTCGCGGTCGTAGTCAGAGTCGGTGTTCTCAATCTCAGCGCGGATCTGGTTGATCCGGCCCTGAACATCGGACTTGGAGCCTGCACCCTCAACCATTGTTGTCTCGTCCTTGGTGACAACAACTTTGCGTGCACGACCAAGCATCTCGAGCCCGACGTTCTCAAGCTTGAGGCCGACCTCCTCGGAGATGACCTGACCTGCAGTGAGGATGGCCATGTCCTGAAGCATTGACTTACGACGCTCACCAAAACCAGGGGCCTTGATGGCAACAGACTTGAAGGTTCCGCGGATCTTGTTGACAACAAGTGTCGCAAGTGCCTCGCCCTCAATGTCCTCAGCGATGATTACGAGCGGGCGACCAGAGGCCATTACCTTCTCGAGAATCGGGAGGAGGTCCTTAACAGCAGAGATCTTCGAGGCCACGTAGAGGATGTAAGGGTCGTCAATGACGGCCTCCATGCGCTCGGGGTCTGTAACGAAGTAAGGCGAGATGTAACCCTTGTCGAAGCGCATTCCCTCTACGAGGTCAAGCTCCATTCCAAAGGTCTGGCTCTCCTCGACGGTGATTACACCATCGGTTCCAACCTTCTCAAGTGCCTCAGCGATCATGGCACCGATCTCCGTGTCAGCGGCCGAGATGGCTGCAACATTGGCGATCTGAGCAGGGTCGGTCTTGACGCTCTTGGAGCTCGCCTTGATCGACTCAACCGCAGTAACAACCGCAGCCTGGATGCCCTTCTTCATGGTCATCGGGTTTGCACCAGCAGCGACATTGCGCAGACCCTCACGGACCATTGCCCATGCGAGAACTGTTGCGGTAGTCGTACCGTCACCGGCTACGTCATCGGTCTTCTTGGCGACCTCTTTGACGAGCTCAGCACCGATGCGCTCGAATGGGTCCTCGAGGTCGATCTCCTTAGCAATGGAGACACCATCGTTGGTAATTGTGGGGGCTCCCCACTTCTTCTCAAGAACTACGTTGCGACCCTTCGGTCCAAGCGTGACGCGCACTGCGTCAGCGAGTTTGTTCATTCCGGCCTCTAGTGACCGGCGTGCGGCTTCATCGAAAGCGATCTGCTTTGCCATTGTGACCCCCTGGGGAAACGGTCTGGCGACGGCTCTGTCGAGCGGTCTGGGTTGGGTGGATTAGCACTCTCAAGGTGAGAGTGCCAACACAGTTTGGCAGTCGCCCCCGGAGAGTGCAAATTGCCGAAACGGGGAGAGCAGGTAGGGTTAGCAGTACCCATGGCTGAGATGCATGACACCACAGAGGAATATCTAGAGACGATCCTCGAGCTCGAGGAGGAGGGAGTGCTGCCCATAAGGGCCCGCCTCGTTGAGCGCCTCGGCGTCTCCGCACCCTCTGTATCTGAGACAGTTAGCCGTTTAGTTGAGGCTGGATATACAGAGTTGATGGGCGATCGCAGCCTTCGCCTCACTGAAAAAGGACGGGTCTTAGCGACAACCGTGGTACGCCGGCACCGCCTAGCGGAGCGCCTCCTCGTTGATGTAATTGGCCTTGAGTGGGAGAAGGTTCATAAAGAGGCAGCCCGCTGGGAGCATGCAATCTCTGCGGATGTCGAGGAGAAACTTGTACTCCTGCTTGGTGATCCCGCAACTTGCCCGCACGGGAACCCCATACCGGGTACGTCTCGTGCCGCTGATACCACCATCACCAAACCTCTAAGCCTGGTCTCTAATGGGGAGATCAGGGTGATCAGGATCGGCGAGCGTATCGAGGTAGATGACGAAGCGCTGCGCCTCCTTGCAACTGCTGATCTAACTCCAGGGCGAACCGCAGCGATAATTGATACCGGCAACGGCCAAGTGACTCTACGAACCTCAACCGGGGAGCACGTCGTGCCGACCCGCATTGCTGAGCTCATGTTTGTAGCGCAGCTCTAAGCGCCTAGCTTACGAGCCGCTACTTCAACTACGCCCGCAACAAACACGACTCTAAAAAGACCGCTCTAAACAAATACGACTCTAAATATTTAGGAGAACACTATGGCCAAGATGCCTACACCAGAGCAGATAACAGAGTTCATTGGGGGCCCTGATGGACCAGTCGTTATGTGCAACATCTTAAAACTGAAGCGAAACGCAGACGGTGTAGTTGATCCAGAGACGTTTCAGGAGATGATGGTCTACGCAAATGGAATGCGCGAATACGTACAGCGCAACGGTGCGGAGTTTGTATTTGGGGGTTTGATCGACTCGCAACTAGTTGGAGACGGTGCGCAAGATTTTCAAATCATGTCAATGATGCGTTACCCATCGCGCGAGGTCTTCCTGAAGCTCGCGGGAGATCCAGAGATCGCTGCGACCATCGGCAAGAACCGCGACATCGCACTTGAGAGCCAGTGGCTACTCGCGATGACAGAGTTTGGGGCGGGTACAGCACAGTGATTCTCGCAAGCGATATTCCTCGGGCCAATACGCCATCCGGTGGCTACGGCGACACTTCTTTGCCACCAAATCAGCGTGAAATGCCGCCTCTATTCCTCACTGACTGCGATGAGCCACTTGGCGCCGGGGTGCCCGACATGCGCGGCACATGGAAGACCGTGAGTCTCGAGATCAACGGAGAGCCAGCACCCGCGGACCACCGCGTGATGGAGCACGTAGAGCGAATCGAGCAGGCTGGGCTGCGTGTCACATTTACGAGCGCCGGAGTGATCCACGACTTCTACGCATGCGATGGAACATACGAGAACGCGATGCAGGATGTAATGGCCCTCGATTTCACTACGCCGGCAGTCTTCTCTGCCACCTTTGATGGCGGGGTACTCGTTTTTCGCGGTGAGGATGCTCTAGCGGGCATTACGATTCGACGCTGGCTTGAGGGCAAACAACTTGTCTGGGAGTTCTCAA
>JBAXPT010000029.1:0-15039 GCA_037132095.1 Actinomycetes bacterium | reverse complement strand
GCGGTTCTGATGTAGTCCGAGTTCAATGTGTCGAGCATTGAAGCGCGCTGATACCTGCTCCAACCTGCAATGTTTTGGACAGTGAGTACCAACACGGGGAGAAACAAATGTTGGAGGTAATCAATGTTGAACCCTGATGCTCCGGTGCTGTGGAGGCCTACGAAATAGAAAATCGGCTGCGAAAGATTAAGCCAGGCCATCAGTTGAAAGACAAAGAACTGAATAGCAATAAATGCGAACCAAAATGGAGGTATAGATATTCCGATAAACGAAATGGTTGTAAAGATGTAATCCCCAGCTGAGTACTGCCTCACTGCGCTATAAACACCGATTGAAATAGCCGCAATAATCGAGAGAATGACTGCCCAGAGCATGAGCTGCATCGTGTAACCAAGCCCGCTGGCCAGCATTGTCGATACCGGCTGCCTAGTTACCTCGCTCGTACCCATATCGCCCCGGGCGAAATTCCCTACCCATTTCGCGTACTGAACCGCCACTGGCTTATCAAGCCCAAGGCGTTCTCGTTCTCGTTCGCGCACCTGCTTATCCCTCACTTGGGCCAAGCGCGCAGTTGGATCAAAAGCGATCCGAGTTCCGACGAAAGCAACAATAGATGCGAGCAATAAGACAACTATTGAGTAGATGATCCGCCTACCAAGGAACTGAATCACAAGGCGCCCGCTGCAATATCCATCTCCCAGAAATGGCCCGCCTCAAGTGAGGCGGGCCAATCCAGTCGAGCATGATTCAATATTCTCAGCCCTTCAGGGTCCAGAGATTCATATTCCAGAATGCACCCATCGTGGCGTTATCCGCTACCGGCCCTCGGATCGAATTACGGAAAATAAGTGTATTGGGCAATGGATCCAGCGGAATGGAGGTGGCACTCAGACCAGTAAGAAGATCAGCTTGCTTCGAGTCTTGAATTCGCTGAACTGTATCGGTCTCAATATCAACCTTCGCCAGGAGCTGATCCAGCCCCGGAACATTCGTGCGAGTCCAGTTGTTCCCTGAATTGCCGTTGGCCTCCGTGGGAATATTGACCGAGCAGAAGATGTTACAGTTGCCCGGCTCTGGACCGGTCGCAACCTGAGCAAACAGCGTCATCTCGAAGTCGCCAGATGGTCCGGTCTTGCCGAATAGCACGCCTGCGTCTTGTGTCTTGATCTTCATCTCAAAACCAGCAGTCTTGAATGCTGCTTGGAGAATCTGCGCAGTCAACTCTCTGCGCTTGTTTCCTACGGTTGTCTTGAGCGTGAAGGAGAGCTTGGTTCCGTCCTTGGCCCAGAACCCATCGCTGTCTTTTGCATAGCCCTGAGATGACATCAGCTCGGCGACCTTTGCTAGGTCCAAGGTGTAGCCGCTAAAGCCAGCTGGATCTGCATAAGCCGCGACTATCGGTGGGTTGAAAGACTGCCATGCTTTATTGACTCCGAGAGGCCCGAACAATCTTTTTACAATTGCATCTCGATCAAGGGAGTACGCAATTGCCTTTCGCACGGATTCGTTATCGAAGGGAGGCTTGGAGTTATTTAACCAAAGAGCCTCAACGGAGGAGGTGTCGGCTGTTGCTTTAATTGTTGCGCCCTCGATACCACCCTTGACGGCCGGGAACCAATCAGGCTGAGGCTGGGGGTAGAGGAAATCAACCTCTCCTGCTTTGAAGGCTTGAAATAGCGCAGAGGTGTCTGTTATGAAACGGAAGACGACCTTCTTGATAGTTGCCTTAGTACCCCAGTAATTCTCGTTTGGCACAAGAGTGATTGACACTCCCTTCTCCCAACCCGATTTACCTCCAGCCAACTTCCACGGACCTCCAGAGAATGAATATCCATCCTTCATAATCGCGTTGCGGTTCTTGCCCTCTAGAAGGTGCGAGGGCATGATCCCATAGCCGCTTCCAAAGAGACCTTTCCAGCCAGCGAAGCGCTCCTTGTAACTAACCACAGCTGTCGTTGGGTCGGGAGTCGCAACAGACTCGATGTTGGCGTAACCGGTCGTGTCGTAAATGTCGTTACCGGACATGATCTGGTCGAAGGTGTACTTAAAGTCAGTACTTGTGATTGCGACGCCATCCGACCAAACGGCTGCGGGGTTCAGTTTGTAGGTAATGATCTGCTTCTCGCCTGGCGCTACTGTTGCCTCGCCAGCTAGAAGTGGGCTCGGCTCGTATACGTAGGCTGCGGAACTTCCACTGGATGCATGGCTGAAATACGCCTGCGGAAGCGTCGTTACAAGAGCAGCCCAAGTTCCCCAAGAGGTACCTGCGCATGTAGCGATCCAGTCGAGGCACTCGGGTTCTTGATCTGCGCCGACGACGAGTGTGCCATCAGCGGCGGCAGAATTACCGCTACTTCCATTGCTACCGCATGCCGCAAGCGATATTGAGAGCAGTGCGAATATGGCTACTGGAGCAACTACGTATTTACGAAGTTTCATTCTCTAGACCTCCGGAGGGATTTTGGCTATGCCATACCCTAGGGTCTAACGAGAGCGGATCAGGTGACCCTTAGGCCTAAGAGAATCACCGAGATAAAGAAGATGAGAGCAGCGATCACCGTGAGGCGGTCGAGGTTGCGCTCAACGACGGTGCTCCCGGCCATTGAGCCGCCGAGCTGACCCCCACCGAACATGTCAGAGAGTCCGCCACCGCGACCAGCGTGGAGGAGGATTAAAAGGATCAGTGTGAGCGCCGTCGCTACACATACAACGAGAATTATTGAGGTAAGCACATTTCTCCCTTAGCGGACGGGCGTGAAACTACCACGCAGAATGCTCGGATCGGCGAGTCCTGCCTGAAAAACAGTAGGAACGGCTACTCGAATTACCAATGGCGCTCTAAGGCACGAATCAATTAGCCGTAATTAGCCAAATCTCACGATTCGGGCGAAATCATCTGGGTCCAGTGAGGCCCCGCCAACTAGCGCTCCATCGATATCAGCGCAGGCCATCAGTTCGCCAATATTGCCCGGCTTCACACTCCCACCGTACTGAATGCGCAGGCTCTGAGCCGCGGTGACTCCGGCGATCTCCTCAACCTGCTTACGGATGAACGCACACATCGCTTGAGCGTCATCAGTGCTTGCGGTCCGCCCGGTGCCGATAGCCCATATGGGTTCATAGGCAATGACAAGGGTTGCAATATTGCCTTTCGAGACCCCGGCCAATCCAGCGCTGATCTGCGCCGCGACCTTTGCCTCGGCCTCACCAGCATCTCGTTCAGCGAGCGTCTCCCCTACGCAGAGAATCGGAACCATTGCGAACTTAAGCACGGCTTTAAGTTTGAGGTTCACTGTCTCATCGGACTCGCCGAAAATTTCCCGTCGCTCCGAGTGCCCGACGATGACGTACTTTACATTTAGTTTGGCGAGCATGCCTGGGCTTACTTCCCCTGTGAAAGCACCACTATCTTCATGAAAACAATTCTGAGCACCAAGGGCCATAGGGATTCGATCGGCGTCGAGCATCGTCTGTAAAGATCGGAGGTCAGTAAAGGGTGGGCAGATCACGACCTCAACGTGCTCGTAATCAGTCTTATCCAACTGGTACGAAAGCTTCTGAGTCACTTGTATTGCTTGGTAGTGATCGTGATTCATCTTCCAGTTACCAGCGATAATCGGCATACGAACATTCTGCGTCGAACTCATTGTGACGGTCTCCCTTTTCGAAGTGCGGCAAGCCCAGGAAGGTCGCCTAACTCGAGGAACTCTAGTGAGGCACCTCCACCTGTGCTCATGTGATCGATCTGATCATCTAGATGCATCGCTCTAACTGCAGCAGCGCTATCTCCCCCACCAACGACGGTGAACCCGGAGCACTCTGCAACTGCCTCGGCAACAGTGATCGTCCCTCCAGCAAATGGGGCAACCTCGAACACGCCCATCGGCCCATTCCAAAGGATTGTTCGCGCCTCGCCGATTTGATCTGCGAATAGTGCTGCAGTCTCAGGGCCGATATCAAGGCCTTTCCAGCCATCGGGAATCGCATTGGCCTTGACGACGACTGCTTCAGCGTCCTCAGAAATCTCCTTAGCAATCACGATGTCTACGGGAACATCAACGCGCCCCGTTGCAAGGAGTTCGCCACAAGCACTGATGAAATCGACCTCGAGTAGCGAGTCCCCTACTGAATAGCCTTTTGCTGCGAGGAATGTAAACGCCATTGCGCCGCCAACAAGTATGCGATCGCATTTGGAGAGCAACGCCTTAATGATTCCTAGCTTGTCCGATACCTTCGACCCACCGAGTACCGCGATGAACGGCTTGGCGGGCTGACCTAGTAGCCCACCCAAGGTCTCAACCTCGCTGCGTAGAAGAAAACCAGCCGCCGATGGAAGAAGCAAAGGCGGTCCGACAATTGAACCGTGCGAACGATGAGAGGCACCAAACGCGTCGTTGACATAGAGGTCGAATGGAGCCACAAGGTTCGATACGAAGGCTGGATTATTGGCCTCTTCACCTGCAACAAAGCGCAGGTTCTCGAGCATCATCACCTCGCCTCCGCTGAGCGAGGCAATCATTGAGTCTGCCCCCGAACCAAATATTTGATCTGAGAGTTCAATCTCCGCGCCGAGTAGTTCTGAGAGCCGCAGCGCAACGGGGGCGAGCGAAAACTTCTGATCAACAACACCCTTTGGTCGCCCTAGATGCGCAGCAATTACAACCGCCGCCCCTTGGTCACGCAGCCAATCAATGGTTGGGATTGCGGAGGTAAGCCGCAGATCGTCAGCCACCACGCCATCGGCTATAGGTGTGTTGAGTTCGCAGCGAACGAGAACCCTTGCACCCTTGATGGATGGAAGATCCTCAAGGAGAGGCAAATCGATTGGCATCTATCAACCGATGAAGCGGACCAGGTCAACAAGGCGGTTTGAGTAACCCCACTCGTTGTCGTACCAGCCAAGTACCTTCACAAGATTTCCATTCGCCGATGTATCGACCGCTGAGAAAATACATGAGGATGCATTCCCAACAATATCGGCGGATACAAGAGGCTCTTCGCTGTACTGGAGCACTCCCCGGAAGGATGGATTAGCAGCCGCAGCAGCAAAGGCTGCATTGATCTCTTCAGGTGATGCGCCTTTGCGCAGCTCAACTGTGAGGTCTGTAATTGACCCTGTAGGCGTAGGCACGCGAAGAGCCATACCGTCTAGGCGACCCTTCAGCTGCGGGAGCACGAGCCCAATGGCGCGAGCTGCGCCGGTGCTGCTTGGAATGATCGAGAGTGCCGCTGCACGCATACGCCGAAGATCTGGCTTTCCTGAACGGGAGGTAGCAGCGAGATCCTGAAGGGATTGATCAGAGGTATACGCATGAACAGTTGTCATGAACCCCTTCTCGATGCCGTAGGTATCGTCGAGCACCTTTGCGAGCGGAGCGAGACAGTTAGTCGTGCAGGAAGCGTTGGAGATAACTGTGTGCAGCGCAGCGTCATAAGAGTCGTCATTTACTCCCATGCAGATCGTTACATCAGCATCGTTAGAGGGCGCAGAGATGATGACTCGTTTCGCTCCACCTGCAAGGTGTCCTGCCGCTCCATCTCTCGCAGTGAATACGCCGGTTGATTCAATTACAACATCTACGCCCTCGTCGCCCCACGGCACATCTGCTGGATTCTTGGACTCGAGCTTTTTGATGTTTACACCGTCAATGGAGAATCCATTAGAGGAGACGGCCACGGCGTTAGCCAGCATTCCGCCGACAGAATCGTGCTTGAGAAGGAAGGCTGCAGTCTCGCTGTCACCGAATGGGTCGTTGACCGCTACGAGCTCAATCCCAGACTCAGCACCGCGGGCGAGAATCGCGCGAGTGAAAGAACGACCGATGCGCCCAAAACCATTGATGCCGACCCGTACCGTCATTTGATGCTCCTATTTCCAAGTTGATTGATACTCATTGCAGTCTTATCTAATGCTGTGGCGTCATTATCTACGCCACGAGGGTCAGGCTGTCGGATTCAAGGCCCGATGATCCAAATTTCTCGCCAAAATCTAGGCCGGATTATTCGATGAGCCGATCTTCGGACTATTCCTTGAGCCGATCACGGTGCCGAACAGTGGCGGAGTACCCCAGCCCCTCAAGTATCCCAACGAACGCCTCAGAGACAGCAACGCTGCGGTGCCTACCCCCGGTGCAGCCGAATGCCACAGAGAGGTACGACTTACCTTCACTCTCATATGCAGGGAGCGTAAGGGAGAAGAGATCCGTGACTGACTCTAAATATTTTGGGGTTACAGGCTGGTTGAGTACGTAGTCTTTAACCGCTAGATCAGTTCCGTCTAAGGGTCGCAACTCCTCTACCCAATGTGGATTGGGGATGAAGCGAACATCAAAGACCAGGTCGACATCGACTGGAAGGCCATGTTTATATCCAAAGGAGACTACTGAGATCTGGAGCGTTCCAGGCCTGTGCTCGCCTAGACAGACTTCGTGCACTCGGTCGCGCAGTTCATGCACATTTAAACTCGAGGTATCGAGCACAACATCGGCTCGACCCTTGAGGTTCTCTAAAAGAGACCGCTCCCTTGCTATTCCGTCGACAACTCGCTCGCTATCCGCCAGCGGATGTCGACGCCTTGTTGCTTCGTAACGGCGAACCAATACATCATCGGCAGCGTCCAAGAAGATGACGCGCGTCTGGGCACCAGTTGCCTCCAAGTCGGAGAGTGCATCTATCAAATCCTCGACGAAGAGACCAGATCGCACATCAACAACGAGCACATACTTGCTAACCCGGTCACCGCTGCGTGCAAGGTCAGCGACTTTGCCAATCAGTGCTGGTGGGAGATTGTCAATTACAAAGTAACCGAGATCCTCCAATGCGTCGGCGGCAGTGGAGCGCCCGGCACCGGACATTCCTGTGAGCACGGTCACCTCGAGGGGTGAGCTCTGCGGGGTCATGGTTCTAACAATGGCAGGTCTGGAGTGTCATTGGGTTGTTCTTCCGCAATATCGTCCTCCTCAAGATGCAGATCGTTTGGAAGAGCCGCGCCATGAAGTGCACGGTACAGAGCCTCTCCGGCGGATTCTGGGAGCCAGCCCAACCCGGTAAGCGTATCTTCGCTCTGCTCTCTTAGGCGCTTCACCGACCCGAACTCTTTAAGTAGACGCTTCCTTCTCACCGGCCCCAGACCTGGCACCTCGTCGAGCACCGAGGTAGTCATACGTTTGTCTCGACGCGACCTGTGGAAAGTAATTGCGAACCTATGCGCCTCATCCCTGACTTGCTGGAGGAGATAGAGCGCCTCCGAGTTCCGGTCAATCTCAATCGGTTCACTCTGGCCCGGGACATAAACCTCTTCAAAACGTTTAGCTAGGCCCACTACGGGAATGTGTGAAAGCCCAAGCCGGTTGAGCACATCGACCGCAACGCTTAGTTGCCCCTTCCCTCCATCGACAACAACAAGTTGCGGTGGGTAACCGAAACGCTTCCCTGCCTGCGCGCCCTCATCCCTGTCGCGTAAATACGCAGTAAACCTTCGTGTGAGTACTTCATCCATCGATGCGAAGTCATCCTGCCCTAGCGAGTGTTTCATCGCAAAGCGTCGATACTCAGAGCGTTTAGGGAGTCCATCCTCTAGAACAGTCATTGACGCAACAATCTCCGTTCCCTGAAGGTTTGAGATGTCGAAACACTCGATGCGTAAAGGTGCTTCTGCGAGTCCGAGTGCTTGTTGCAGTTCGTTTAAGGATCGAGCGCGTGCATTGTGATCGCTCGATCGTTTCAAACGGTGCCGAGCAAAGGCATCCACCGCGTTGCGCTCCACGGTCTCGGCGAGCACTCTCTTTGGACCACGCTTAGCGACTCGCACTACAGAACGCTTGCCTCGCACAGAGGAGAGCAGCTCCTCAATGGTGGCATGGTCAGCGGGTAGGACAGGCACCAATATCTCCGGCGGTACATCCGCTGCGTCAGCCCCCGCATAGAGAAGCTGGAGAACCCTTGCAATCAACGCTTCGGGCCCGAGGTCCTCGACCTTGTCAACGATCAAACCGCGTCGACCAATGACGCGACCCCGACGCACGTGAAACACCTGCACAGATGCCTCCAAAGCATCATCAACGAGTGCGATCACATCTAGGTCTTCGTCTCTCTCGCCGACCATCACCTGGCGCTCTAAAACGCGTTCAATGGATCCAAGCTGATCGCGAAGTCGAGCGGCCTTCTCGTACTCCATTACCTCAGACGCAGCGCCCATCTCCTCCGTCAGACGCTCTACGACATTCTCCGTGTTGCCCGCTAGAAATGAACACAACTCTGCTACTAGCGAGTCGTAATCCTCCTTAGTTGTGGCATCGACGCAGGGCGCGACACATTGCCCCAAGTCCGCGTAGAGGCATGCTCGCCCTAACCGCTCATGTCGCTTGTATTTCGCAGCGGTACATGTACGGATCGGAAACGTCTTCAAGAGCAGGTCGAGTGTCTCGCGGATTGCCCAAGCATGTGCATAAGGGCCGAAATATCGGACACCGGGTTTCTTTGCGCCTCTCATAACCATTGCTCTAGGCCAGTCTTCGCCCATTGTTACAGCGAGAAATGGATACGACTTGTCATCCTTGAGGTCGATGTTAAAACGAGGTTGGAAACGTTTAATCAGATTGAATTCGAGGAAGAGCGCCTCTACTTCATTACGTACTTCTATCCACTCAACTGAGGTGGCCGCCTCGACCATTGAGCGGGTGCGGTGATGGAGGGTCTCGGGCCTCGCGAAATAGGAACCGACCCGGTTCCTTAAATTCTTGGCCTTGCCTACGTAGATAACCCGACCGTCTAGGTCCTTGAATTGATAGGAGCCAGGCGAATCTGGGATGGTGGAGGGGGCCGGGCGATCGAGCATTCTCATAGTCTCGCGGCTCAGCCCTTATAAATGTCACATAAGGCGGATACACTCTGTGTAGGCCGGCCTGGTAATCCGGTCATACATATGGATTCCGGGGCCTACAACCCCGCGGAGGGCGACCAGGCTGTCCCCGCAGGCCATTTCCGGAGACCAGAGCCAAGCCCCAGAAGGGCATTAGATGCTTCGAATTCAGACTCCCCTACCTGACCGCTACACAACTGCGTCTGCAGAGGAATTAGCCAATTGGATCTCCGAGGCAAAGGAGATTCTTGGTTCCCGTCTATTGATCCTCGGTCATCACTATCAGCGCGATGAGGTCATCAGGTGGGCAGATGCTCGTGGCGACTCGTTCCTTCTTGCACAGATTGCTCAAGAGAGCGTCGCAACCGAGATCATCTTCTGTGGAGTCCATTTCATGGCCGAATCAGCGGATGTGCTCACCGGCGATCACCAGAATGTGATTCTCCCTGATTTGAATGCCGGCTGCTCTATGGCAGACATGGCCGACATTGATCAGGTCGAGGAGGCGTGGGACTCTTTATCCGAGGTGATCGAGATTGAGAATCTGATTCCGATTACATATATGAACTCTTCTGCAGCAATCAAAGCCTTTGTAGGTCGAAATGGCGGAGCTGTATGCACGTCTTCAAATGCTCGTGCAGTTCTTGAATGGGCATTGACGCAGGGTTCTCGAGTCCTCTTCTTCCCCGATCAGCACCTAGGTAGAAATACTGGATTCGAGATGGGGTTTAAAGAAGATCAAATGCTTCTATGGGACCCTCGCAAGGAACTCGGCGGATTGTCCGCAGCGGAGATAAATCAATCCACGCTCCTGCTATGGCGTGGCTGGTGCTCAGTGCACCAGCGATTTACCCCTGCTCACGTAGAGAAATTTAGGGCTGATCACCCGAATGGTGAGGTCATTGTGCACCCTGAATGCTCACATGATGTAGTCGAGGTCGCAGACAGAGTTGGCTCAACCGAGCGCATTCTTAATTGGGTGCAGAGCGCACCTCCCGGATCTGCAATTGGGATCGGCACAGAGATTCACATGGTGCAGAGGCTCGCTGCGGAGAACCCTGACAAGACAATCGTCTCTTTAGATCCTCTTGTGTGCCCATGCTCGACAATGTTTCGAATCGACGCTCCACATCTTGCTTGGTGCTTAGAGTCGATAATCGCTGGTGATCCCGTCAATCGCATCTCTGTCGATCCGAGCGTAAGCGAATGGGCTCGTATCGCTCTGCAGCGGATGCTCGACATTACGTAGCGAGATCTAACGCACCGAATTGCTAGATACGTAATGCCTGCAGCACTAGTAGTCGTGGGAACTCTGACGCCTCCGCGTACTCAGGAGCCTTCGATAGGAACCCGGCTGGAGGCGCAGGTTCAAGCATTCGATCCAAGACCAGACCGTTCTCTGCCATGGTGTTTACATACCGACTAAGCGGGCGATGGACAAAGGGAAGAATCACCCCTGGCTCCATCTGCTCATTGGTGACGCTCTCGGTCAAATACGCACCGACTCGCCAGTACTGCTCACCGAGAATGTGGTCATCGATCCAACCGCTTCCAGGCGCCTGGAGCAGAGGATGATTGAGCATAAAGAGAAAACGCCCACCCACTCGCAGTACTCGAGCTACCTCCGCAAGCGCTGAGTCGGGGTCTTCAAGATGCTCGAATACTAAGCACGCGATTGCAGCATCGAAGGACCCATCGGCGAATGGAAGTGCGGCAGCATCGCCCTGCGAATACACAGGTCCACCACCGCGCTTCGTGGCCTCGATCGTCTGCGCCGGAATTGGATCCAACCCAACAACCCTCGCACCTACAGAGGCAGCACGGCGAGAGAGCTGGCCTTCACCACACCCGATATCCAAGACGCGGTCGTATCCAGATAGAGACTCAGCCACGATGGGGAGAATCTGCTCTTCATACTCTGGGTCAGCTCCGTCGGTGAATCCCTCCTGCCACCAGGCAGCATGCTCAGACCAAGCCGAGTATCGATCGCTCAAAGTCTCACTCTTATCTCTGCGCCAGCAGAACCGGCTCCAAATACTTGCCCGTCCATGAACCCTTGATCTTTACAACATCCTCTGGGGTTCCCTCTGCGATTAGAAGCCCGCCTCCATCGCCACCCTCCGGGCCGAGATCAACTATCCAGTCAGCGCACTTAATCACATCGAGATTGTGCTCAATAACTAGAACAGTGTTGCCTCCATCGACAAGGCGTTGGAGTACCCCAAGCAAGCGACGGACATCCTCAAAATGGAGACCGGTGGTGGGCTCGTCGAGAATATAGATCGTCCTGCCAGTCGAGCGTTTCCCTAATTCGGTCGAGAGTTTAACCCGCTGTGCCTCTCCTCCACTGAGGGTCGGTGCTGGCTGACCAAGTCGTACATACCCAAGACCAACATCGACGAGGGTCTGTAATTGTCGTGCGATTGTTGGTTGATTCTGGAAAAACTCCAGTGCTTCTTCAGCGGGTAGATCTAGAACCTCAGCGATGTTCTTCCCCTTAAACGTAACCTCTAACGTGTCTCGGTTGTAGCGCGCGCCTTTGCAGATTTCACAAGGAACGTAGACGTCCGGAAGAAAATGCATCTCAATCTTTATCGTGCCATCACCTGCACAAGATTCGCAGCGGCCTCCCTTTACGTTGAAAGAGAATCGCCCTTGTTGGTAGCCGCGAATCTTCGCCTCAGGAGTCCCGGAAAAAAGCGTGCGAATCTTGTCGAACACTTTTGTGTAGGTGGCCGGATTGGATCTAGGTGTGCGCCCAATTGGAGATTGATCAATCGTAATTACCTTGTCGAGGTGCTCTATGCCGGTGACGCTCTTGTGCTTGCCAGGTACTGTGCGTGATTTATACACCGACTGCATAAGCACATTATTGAGAATGTCATTAACAAGAGTGCTCTTTCCACTCCCGCTCACTCCGGTGACTGCCACAAAACAGGCGAGCGGAAACCCAACGTCTATGCCGCGCAGGTTGTGTTCTTTAGCTCCGATTACTCGTAACCAGTTCTCACTCGTCGGCCTTCGCTTCTTAGGCACCTCTATCTTCCGTGCACCCGAGAGATACTGCCCGGTAATTGATCTCGGCTCCGATAGGAGATCCTCCAAAGAACCAGAGACGACAACCTCTCCGCCATGCTCCCCTGCGCCAGGGCCAATATCGACGATGTGATCGGCGACTCGAATGGTCTCCTCATCATGCTCGACAACAAGAACAGTGTTGCCAAGGTCTCGGAGCCTCACCATGGTGTCGATTAGGCGCTGGTTGTCTCGTTGATGAAGCCCGATGGATGGCTCGTCTAAGACGTAGAGCACCCCAACCAAGCCGCTACCTATCTGAGAAGCAAGCCTGATGCGCTGCGCCTCGCCGCCCGCCAACGATCCGGCCGAACGATTCAAGCTTAGGTAATCAAGGCCAACATCAAGGAGAAACTGGAGCCGATCGTTGACTTCTTTTAAGACCCGATCGGCAATAATTCGATCTCGCGCTGAGAAAACGATGCTGCGGAAGAAAGCGGCTACGTCTCTAATGCTTAGATTTCCAACCTCTGAGATGCTACGACCATCCACCTTCACAGCGAGAGAAGAGGGCCGAAGTCTCTGACCTAGGCAGGCGGGGCAAGGCACCTCGCGCATGTAGCCCTCGATCTGCTCGCGCAGGCGATCGCTATCAGCATCGGTGTGTCGCCTCTCTAGCCATGGAATAACGCCCTCGTAGCCTGAGCGGTACTCACGTTTACGCCCATAGCGATTCTTGTATTTAACAAGTACTTGTGAATCGCCGGATCCGTAAAGCACAATCTTTCGTTTTGCAGGGCTCAGCTTCTTCCATGGTGTATCAACTGAGAATGAATGTTCTTCGCCTACTGCTATTAACAGCCTTGTAAAGAACTCGCCCCTAAAACCAGACCAGGGAGCGATTGCCCCTTCCTGAATTGAGAGATCTTCGTCCCTAATTACGAGCTCTGGGTCCACCTCGTAGCGAGTCCCTAGTCCATCGCATTTCTCACATGCTCCATAAGGCGAATTGAACGAGAAATTGCGGGGGGCTAGCTCATCGAATGAAACACCGCAGTTGTTGCAGGCAAGATGCTCTGAGAAGGTTAAAGCCTCTGAAGCCTCCTCGCCCTCCGCAGGGACAATCTCAATCTCTGCAACGCCCTCTGCGAGCCTTAGGGCTGTCTCTAACGAATCAGTCAAACGGCGCTCAATGCCTTCTCGCTTCACAAGGCGATCGACTACGACGTCGATCGTATGTTGCTCATAACGCGCCAGCTTCTCTTTTGATCGGTCAGCTAACTCGACAACCTCACCATCAATACGCGCACGAGTAAATCCTTGTTGCTCGAGGTCTGCCAAGAGTCCTTCGTACTCGCCTTTGCGGCCACGTACCACAGGGGCGAGGACTTGAAAGCGCGTCCCCTCTGGGAGTTCGAGTATCCGATCAACAATCTGCTGCGGCGTCTGGCGAGTAATTACGCGCCCGCAATCTGGGCAGTGAGGGACACCTACGCGCGCAAAAAGTAACCTCAGATAGTCATATATCTCTGTGATCGTGCCAACGGTGGAACGCGGATTCCGAGATGAAGATTTTTGATCGATTGAAATCGCTGGCGAGAGACCCTCGATGAAATCAACATCGGGCTTATCCATTTGGCCCAGAAATTGGCGTGCATACGAGGAGAGCGACTCTACGTATCTCCGCTGGCCCTCTGCGTAGATCGTGTCGAAGGCAAGCGATGATTTACCGGACCCTGAGAGCCCAGTAATGACTACAAGTCGGTCACGAGGTAAGTCAATATCGATACCACGCAGGTTGTGCTCGCGCGCACCTCGTACGGAGATCATGTCGGGCTCACCCTTGGGGGCTGCCTTTATTCGAGCGGCCTCAACCTTTTTGGTGGGTAGCCTCTTTGCCGGGGCAACCTTCGTCGCAGCTTTCGCTGGCTCAGACTTCGTAGTCGCTGCCGATTTAGCGCTAGTCGGTGCCTTAGCTTTTGACGCGGCTTCAGCACGCTTCTTCGGGCCCTCGCCAGCGACTGCAGACTTAGGTTTTCGGGGTAGCTGGGGCACCCACGAATCGTACCTATTCGAAGCGGCGGGATCGTGATCGCCGCCATTGAAGAGGCGGTTCCCTCCCTCGAGAGATCCTGCAAATCGACGCTCTCGCTATCCTGATGCTCGAATCTCTCGCTTGAGTTCGTTTACTTCATCGCGGATCCGTGCCGCCTCTTCGAATCGGAGGTCTTTAGCGGCCTGGTGCATCTCCTCCTGAAGTTGCGCAACGAGCCTCCCGAGCTCCTCTGGGGCGACACCAGCAAGATCAGCGAAGATGGCGGACTTCTTTCTGCCTCTGCGGCCCCCTGCATTGCTCCCTGCTTCGTCGTCGTCCCCCTCGCGGGCGCGGACCATCTCCATGATGTCAGCAACCTTCTTGATAATGGTCTTCGGATCAATACCATGCTCAAGGTTGTAGGCCATCTGATGCTGTCGTCGTCTGTTGGTCTCAGAGATCGCATGCTTCATCGAGTCAGTGACGCGATCTGCGTACATGATTACTTGGCCATCTACATTGCGCGCTGCCCGCCCAATAATCTGAATAAGACTTGTGGCAGACCGAAGAAACCCTTCTTTATCGGCGTCGAGAATTGCAACGAGCGAGACCTCTGGGAGGTCTAATCCTTCGCGGAGCAAGTTGATGCCCACAAGGACATCAAACTCTCCAAGTCGCAAACCTCTCAGAAGTTCAACTCTCTCTAGCGTGTCTATATCGCTGTGCAGGTAGCGGACGCGAATGCCCAGTTCAACCAAATAATCGGTCAGGTCTTCCGACATTTTCTTTGTGAGGGTTGTAACCAGCACGCGATCACCCCGTTCTACACGCCCCCGAATTTCGTGGACAAGGTCATCGATCTGACCCTTAGTTGGGCGCACCACTACCTCGGGGTCGAGAAGCCCTGTTGGGCGAATGATCTGCTCAACGATTTGATCTGATCGCTCAACCTCATACTTTGACGGGGTCGCCGACATGAATACAATTTGCTTGACCTTCTCCATAAACTCCTCGAACTGCAGCGGACGATTATCCATCGCCGACGGGAGCCTAAATCCATGCTCCACAAGTGTCGCCTTACGCGAACGGTCACCTGCATACTGTCCGTGCAATTGAGGCACAGTGACAT